>CAYJRO010000010.1:0-2857 GCA_964372425.1 uncultured archaeon | reverse complement strand
GGCATAATTGTAAACTGTCGGGCCGCATGTGTAGAGTCCGATTTTCCTGTCTTTGATTGGCCTGAGAACTTCCTTCTTTCTTGTCAGGGTGTTGAAAAGTATGATTGCCATAATCTCATTTTTCGTCGCTCAAATATATTAAGAAAACTTAGCAGTCATTTCCTAAGTTGTATGTACGCATCTACAACAGAAGCAACATACCATGCAGTCACGGCCAGTGCGATAATGGACGAAATTATGGTGGCGTATATTCCTTGGCCAAGAAGAAAGCCAACAAGTATAACAGGAGAGAAAAACACCGCAAAAAGCAGGCCCAGTCCCAGCACTCTCCACCAGTTGCCCTTGGTGATCCGCCAGCTTCTTTTAACAGAACCCACCGCATTCCCGTTGTCTATTAGAACAGCGAGCGGATAGAACGAAAACTTCATGGCCAAAAATATGCCAGGTATTATCAAAGCAAGCAACCCAAGGAAAGAAAGTGCGCCAACGATTATAGACGCCAGCATCAGAGTAACGATTTTTGACAAGACTGTCTTTGCGGCGCCAACCAGAGAGACAGGTTTTTTCCTTAACGTGTTGTAGGCCATGACCATCACAATAGAATTAGTGAACAGCGATACAAGGTAAACGATGATTATGAGTGGCAGTGCCTTAAATAACATGCCAGATAATCCCACATCCAAGCCCGCCATAGCATAGTTTGGATACAGCGATACAAGAGACCCTATTATAATTGGAAAAAAAATCATAGGGTTGCTCTTCATGACTTCCAGGCCATTTACAACCGCGCGTTTTATGTCCAGAGACATTAAGTAGACTTTCTCCTCAATTTAAATAAAACTCAACCATATGCCATGCCGATTGCGCTTTCCAGCAGTTCCATGGCTTCTGGTATTGTATCATAAGCGGGCAGCTCTTCGCGCCTCACCCACGCATACCCGTCGTTCTCCCAGTTCAGTGTGACAGCATCTGTCATTGACCTGAAGACATAGGGATGTATGTATATCGTGACGTCGGGCTTTCTCAGGACAATGTCTTCCGCCTCGCCCACATATTCTAGGTCCTCCCTTCCTATGCCAGTTTCTTCGTACAACTCCCTTACAGCATCTTCATAGGGGTCGTCGGTTTCCACCAGGCCGCTTATCACATGCCACTTGCCTGGGAAATAGCCTACTCGGTCGCTTCGCTTGGCTATCAGTATCTTATCCCCATACTTTACTATGCAATCAACTACGTGCTTCTCTGTCATGTTATAATTGAGCTGAGGGTGGGATTTGAACCCACATTGATACGCTCTGCAGGCGTACGCAATCGGCTTGATTTTAACCATTAACCGGGTTCTGCTACCTCAGCATTAATTCATTATTTTAATAAACGTCTTTAATTATGTTTCTGCAACAGCTTCTATCTCAATTAAAGCATTCTTAGGCAGGGCAGCCACTTGGACGGTGCTTCTAGCTGGGAAGTTGCCTTGGAAAAACTCCTTGTAGATTTCGTTCATGTGGTCAAAATCAGCCATGTTTTTCAGGAAAACTGTTGTCTTCACAACTTTGTCCAACGAGCTTCCTCCCAATTCCAGTATTTCCTTCAGTTTCTCCAGGGCGCTTTTGGTTTGTTCTTTTACATCGCTTCCTGTGCCTATCTGGCCACTTACAAAAACCAGATTGTCGCTCTTTACGGCTATGCTGTAAGGACCTATTGGTTTAATCTTATCAGACTTGATGACTTCCATAATTTACACCATTATAATGATTAAGACGTTGTTATAGAGATTCATAATACAACTGTTATTGGCAAAGGCGAGGTTCTTGTCTGTCGCATCACACATCTGGAAGCCATTCGGTCTCCATGCACTTTGCTATTATAATGCCTGGAATGATCTTCTTCTCTGTCATAGTGTTAGCATTCCTATCGTACTCCAGTATCATCGTGAAGAAGTTGCCAATGCCGGAGGAGAAGGATTTGAAGACAAAGTACTTGCCGCCGAGCTTGGTGGCTGCCGAGGCCGCAGTGCTGTTGACAGTGTGGAAGTTGGTATTAGAGAACACGGTGCTCTTGGAGGTGAGGTTAAAGACTATCATCGAGAAGCCTGAAAAAGACGAGCTGCTGGCAGAGTCGAAGACGAAAGCTAGGTCGTCCAAGACTTTCGTGTTCCCTCTAGTCTGCGTTTTTATTTGATTCGACGTTGTTGTCATAATCTCACCTATTTACAAATTATAGACTCTTTTACAATATTAGCAGGCCCAATAATACTTATTATATGCGGTGTATTAGTTTGGCATGTTGCACATAAAACAGTAACCGTTCCGTCAGATTTTGGTGGTATATGACCTGACAATATTACACCACTCGTATCATTAGAATTATCTATTCTTACAGCAATATCTTCTGATGTATCTATTGCAGTTCTGAGGTCCAAATTTTTTATGGTAATCAGCAACGTTTTATTTGAACATAGTATAGAAACTACTCTAATCTCTTTAGAAGAACATCCTCCTATAAGGCTAACTATACCGCAAGGAAGTGTCATATTGGCAACTATTGTAAAACCGAAAATTATGCCTAAAAATATAGACAGATAGATTAAATATTTCATGTTAATGTTTTTAACAATTTCACCTTTGTTCATTTACTCAACCTATCAATTAATTCGTCGACCAAATCTAGCAATTCAGTTTTTGCTGGCTGTTGGGTATTATCAGTCTTCTCATCTTCGCTGCCTTTATCGCTATTTTTATCAGAGGTTTCTGTCATAATATCAAATTTACAAGTGTTTTAAAACTTTAAATGTCTTTTGTTACCCCTTGTCCAAGGCCTGCTGCCAGTCGCCGATTATGTCCTCTGGATCCTCTATCCC
>CAYJRO010000009.1:484-12835 GCA_964372425.1 uncultured archaeon | reverse complement strand
ACAAACTTCTGTCTCCTTTTTGGATATAGGCGGAAAATTTTGTCCTTTAAATATTCTATTCTGTTAAGAATTCCTAACGAATTCAACCTTATATATGCTTTATTTATATCTGCCAATATGTTATAGTCCATTCCACTAATTTCTGCAAGTTTTTTCAAAATTTTAACATCCTTAATGTCGGCTGTTATTATTATGTGCCCACGTTTTTTTGAGGATGGAGAACCATCTCCTTCTAAAACGCCTAATAAAAATTCTAAAGCCAGTTCGCTATTCCCTCCATCTGTTATTTTATGTATGCAATAATCAAGAAGTCTATTATAAAATATTTGTACAGATTTCGTATACTCACGCATTATCAATGAACCGTTGTCGTTTACTTTGCCAGAAATTATGCCCTTTAATCTAAATCTAACCAAACTCGCAGATATGTCGCACGAATCTTCCCATTTTTTAATAAGCTCCGTTTTGTTAACTTTATGATCCGATGTTATTGAAATGTACGCATGAATAGAAGGATTAATTACGAGACTCTTATGCATCTTAATATAGAACTTGGCCTGATTGTAAGTAGAAGCTGTTATGCCCCAAGAATTTCCTCTTTTTGTACCATCAGCAAAATAACAACCCATATAATAAACTAATTCTTCGCTTATTTCGATTTTAGAAGACATGATTACAGGTCTTTTTGAAGTATAAAATGATATGATTTTTCCGCCTCCCAAAAATCCATAATTTACATTTTCCAGCAAATGTTTATGAAGCCCCGACAATTCACCTCTTTCTAACACATTTTTAATTTTTAACACACCTTCGGAATTTTTATATTCTTTAAAGAAACAGAAATACTCCTTTTTATCTTTCTTAGCCCTCACACGGACCATAAAAGGTTTTTCAATCTTTTCATTATTGATAACTCCCTCTATAATAACCAACGCTTTATCCTGTACATTATAAACTTCTGCAATATTTTTAGGTATGTAGAATCTCCCCTCCTTATTCAACTTACAGTGGAATCCGTCTATTTTGTCTATATTAATTTTAACCTTATTTTTCCACAGATGATTTTCAAGGCATACATTTTTAGGTATGTAAAGCCCTGTATATTTTTTGTAATTTGAAATTTTCGGATAAAAGGTAATCTTGTCGTTTAAATAAATTTCCGCTTTTACTTCTTTGCCTAAAGTAAAATCTTTAGAAAAATTTTTAGGCACACTGACGAAACCGGCCCCCATTTTATTTCCCCTCCAAACAACGCTTTCAAATTCCATAGCATAATAACAGTCATAATAATATAAATATTTAGCGGTTTGTCTACTTAACCACAACGGATTTTGCCAAATTGCGAGGATAATCGGGATCATGCCCCCTCAGAACCGCAAGCTGGTATGCCAGTATCTGCATAGGTATTATCTGCACTATGGGATTCTCACTGTTTGCCTCGGGCACCTTTATCCAAAAGTCGAAGATCTCGTTGTTCTTTCCGGAGACGCCTATTATGTAGCCTCCTCTTGCCTTTATCTCCATGGCGTTGGAAAGTATTTCCTTCTCATTGTCCTGTGAAACGAACACTATACAAGGCGTGCCATTCTCTATGAGCGCTATGGTTCCGTGCTTGAGCTCGCCGCCTGCGAAGGCTTCTGCGTGTATGTAAGACACTTCCTTTATCTTCAGCGCGGCTTCCAGAGCGGTCGCATACTGCAGACCTCTGCCTATAAGGAACATGTGCTCTTTCTCCTTCAATTTCTCTGCAAGCCTTTTTATATTGTCCCTGGTGTTTCTGGAAGTCAGATGGTAAATGATGTTCCACAGATACTCCAGCTTACTTCTTCCTTCCTGATATTTGCCTGCCATATTGTAAGCAAGCAAGGTCAGTATAGCCAGCTGGGATGTGTACGCCTTTGTGGAAGCCACGCCGATTTCCGGCCCGGCGTTCAGCATCAGAGACTTGTCTGAATGTCTGGTCAAAGAAGAGCCCATCACATTTACTAGCGACATCACTTTGCTCCCCCTTTTCTTGGCTGTTTTGACAGCATCCAACAAGTCCGCGGTCTCGCCGCTCTGCGAAACAGCTATAATCAAAGACTTTTCTGTAAGGAAATGCTCGTAGTTTGGAAACTCCGAAGCCAAAACTACGTTGATGTGCATGTTAGATACTTTGGAAAATATGTAGCTGGCCGCCAGGCAGGCATGATAAGAGGTCCCGCAGGCAACAAAGAAAATTCCTTTAGAATTCTTGATCTCGCTGGTGACGAAATCTATCACATCCTTGTTCTGCTTTACCGCCCCCTGTATGGTATCGACTTGCTCTGAAATCTCCTTGAGCATGAAATGGTCGAACTTCCCCTTCTTTGCCTGTTCCAATTCCCATTCTATAGAATCCACCAGCCTTTCTACTTTCTGGTCCTTTTCCAGATCGTAAATCTGCATCTGCCCGCCCATCACGACAAAGTCCCCGTCATAAAGGTAGATTACTTTTTTTGTGTGCTCCAAGAAGGCCGGTATGTCGCTTGCAACGAAATATCCGTGGTCTGACACCCCAAGCACCAGAGGCGAGCCGTTCTTTGCAGCTATTATCTTGTGCTCATCCTTGTTCAATATCAAAACGGCATAGCTTCCTTCCATCTCCTTAAGGGCAGATTTGCAGGCATCCTCGAATCTTAGGCCTTTCTTCAGCTCTTCCTCCACAAGATGAGTTATGACCTCCGTGTCTGTCTGGCTTTCAAATACATGACCCGATTTTTCCAGATGGGCCCTCAGCTCCTGGTAGTTTTCTATTATGCCATTGTGCACCACTGCGACATTCTTTCCGCAGTCTATATGAGGATGCGCATTTGTCTGCGTTACGCCTCCGTGGGTGGCCCAGCGTGTATGTGCAATGCCTATGTTTCCCGTCATTTCCAAAAATCGCAGTTTTTCGTTGACATCGTCTATCTTGCCTACATCCTTCCTGATTTCCATGCCGCTGCCATTCAAAGTTACCATGCCGCAGCTGTCATAACCCCTGTACTCCAGCCTCTTCAGGCCGCTTAGAAGTATCTCCGGGGCCGTCTTGCTTCCTATGTAACCTATTATTCCGCACATAAAAACCAACTATGAATTCTACCCTTTAAAACTTGCAAAGTCGCAAGTACCACAAGACCCGTTGTGTTCTGTCTTTTTTTTCTAATCCAAATCACCACTGTCAGCAATCGGGTATATACCTTTTGCTAAAATTAATCTTCTATTTGGCCTATTTAAACATTACTAAAGTAGTTGACATACCATACAAAAAGTATTTATAATGGTTACTGTAATAGGTATTTATGGCAAAGAAGATGCTTGTGGAGAAGTCTGGGGGCAAGTTTTTATCAAAACCCATAAAAATCCTGGAAAACCCCAAGGATTTGCTGCCTTTGACAAGCGATGTAGCATGGAAGATGCTGCAAATGTTGAACTCGAAACCCTCCTATCCCAGCGAACTGGCAAAAAAAATAAAAACTAACGAACAAAACGCGTATTACCATGTACGCAAGCTAGAAAAGGCTGGATTGATAGAAGTCGTAGGCGAGGAGAAGAAACATGGCGCCTTGTGCAAATACTATTCGACAACCTCCTCTGCATTCGGTGCCGATCTGGGAGGCGATAAAGAAGAGACAAGGCTTGGCGACGACAAGTCTTATAGAAAGCTGAAAGAATTCTTCCACGAGTTCATAAAAGACGGTGTTTTCGACGGCTCCATAGTCGTTGGATCTCCAACACAGCACGGGCCATATCTGACGTCAGCCAGGGATTCCCACTATGCTATACAGCTGGCATTGTTCCTGGGCAACTTTTGTAATACCGGTAGCAGGTTTGTGGTTAAGCTTGACACCGAAGTGAAAGCAGAATCTGCCGAAAAAAGGAACATGATACTTGTGGGGGGTCCTGTCACGAACATAGTCTCCAACGACATAAACGACAGGCTTGGTATAAAGTTCAGGTGGAAGGAAACATGGAGCATACATTCGGAATCCAGCAGGGAGAATCATGTGGACGAGGACATAGGGCTGATAGCCAAGATAAAGAACCCGTATGACAGGAAAAAATCTATAATCCTGCTGGCCGGGCTGAAATTCGAGGGCACGAAGTCATGCATAATCGCAGTGACACAGTATTTCGACAAGGTCTTGAAGGACTATTCCAGGGAAAAAGATTTCTTAAGGCTGATTAGAGGTCTGGACAGGGACGGGGACGGCAAGGTGGATTACATACAGGTTTTGGAGTGATTTGGTACTGTTTACATATTATCCAATCATTATTGTACAATGTTCCGTATAGAAAGTTTTTTAAGTATAAAGTACAATAGATAAGTAGGTGGTTTTGTGACAGAATATGTGCCATTAGAGATTGTAGATACTTTTACCAAGTCAGACTTCGACGAGCTTTTTAAAGCTGCTGGTGAAAAGGAAGGATTAGAGGAAATTGAATTGTTAGATGATGAAGAGGATACTGGAGAAGAGATTGAAGAGTTAGTAGATAATGAAGGTGTGGAAAACAGCGATAAAAATAGGGACATGATCTTTTCTAAGATAAAAGATACTCTATACACACAAGTAATGTTACCTAAAAACATTTCGGCGGACAGGAATTTCATAGACAAATACATAAAATCTCATTGTCATTCATTAAAATACAATGGTATTATTCAAAGAAATGGAAAGCCAGAGGAAGGTAAGGATATAGATATAGACGGCTGGAAGGTGCATGTGTATAAAAGTGAGACATTGGTACCCAACAAATCGACCTACCATGTAGAGGAAAGAGGTGGCATTCTTTACATGTCAGTAGAAGATGCAAAAAGGCTAGAAAGGGATATAAGACGCATAATAGACTGGGATCCTAGTTACACGTAGGATTTTTACTGCTTTTTGGTTGAAAGTAGCTTTTTATTTAAGGGCGGGCCAAGATATTTATCTCCCGGCCACCGATATCTGGGCAAAGTGGAATATCTTCCTCGTATGTTAAAACAGTGCTTTTAATTTGCCCAAGACGTACTCTCCTACGGATTCTAAATACCTTCTCCTAGCATACATGTTGGCCTTGGCTTCTCTGAGCATTCTTTCATCAGCATCATCACTGACCAAACCGTGGTAATAATCCTTGGCGTGACGGAGCTCGTGCCTGAAATCCGATAGAGCTTTCCCAGGTTTCCCTCTGATGCAATCATCACATATGCTAACGGCAACTCCAACTATGCTGCCGCTTTCATTGTTTTCAGGATAGCATCTGCTACCACATTCAAACGGCTTGTGACGCCTTGCGTTTATGCTGATTATGAAATCTGTGGGTATGCCTAATCTATGGCACTCGTCTTTCAGCTTGGGCTCCAGATATGTACTTATGATTTCTACTATCTCCATGAAAACTTAGAGTACAAATAGCTTTTTATTTCTTTATTTACCAATAATATCTAATCTATAGAAGGTGTTTTCGTGGGTAAAAGAATTATATCAAGAGCCAGAGGAAAGGGCGGACCCAGATATCTTTCTCCAGGCCACAGATATCTGGGCAAAGTGGAGTATCTTCCTTTTAACAATGCTACAGGCAAGGTAATCGATATTGTAGACGATCCCGGAAGGACTGCTCCTGTTGCCATAGTCAAATTTGATGACGGAAAAGAAGTGTTGCATATAGCATCTGACGGTCTTAGTGTAGGACAGGCCGTGAAGTACGATGGCGAGGTGGCTGTGGGCAACATAGTGGAGCTGGACAAGATACCTGTCGGCACAAAGGTTTCGGGAATAGAGACTTATCCGCTTTCCGGGCCGAAGATGTGCAGGAGCGGCGGTACTTTTGCAACGGTAGTCGGCAGGACCGAAAAAAAAGTAAGGCTACAGTTCAGCCACGAATACGGGTCATTGGTGGAAATGAACAAAAACTGCAGAGCCACCATAGGCGTTGTGGCTGGCGGAGGGAGGCTGGAAAAGCCTTGGATAAAGGGCGGCCAGAAATGGCATGCCAAGGCGGCCAGGAACAAGCTGTATCCGAGAAGCGCCGGTGTGGCCATGACAGCTACAGACCACCCGTACGGAGGAAGGAGCAAGAGGCCCAGGCCTTCTAAATCAGTCAGCAGGCACGCCCCCCCAGGAAAGAAAGTCGGAAGCATAAGCCCGAGAAGGATGGGCAAGAGAAAGGCGTGATGCTGAGCTGTTTCTGACGCTGAAAAATTATTTAAGCTTTAACTCCATTAGTATTTTGAGGGGCCATCATCGGTTCTTCAAGACTGGTATCAATGGCGGAGCTTTATCAACGCACATGGAATTGGTATTCTCGCGAATCTGTCCAGCGGGCTCTGCTTGAAGTCGCAAGGAACAGGGAAGTAGTAGCAGTTTTCAAGGACAGCAGGTTCGGAAAAAGGCCGGACATCATACAATATCCTTCTGATATATTACAAGCGGTCGCGGAGGGGGCGCTAGCCTTCCACGGATCGGTGGAAAGATGGTCGCAGCCAATGAAACTGGACGTCGGCCTGAGCAAAGAGCAACTGGACAATCTAAGAAGCGGCTGGGACATACTAATAGATATAGACGTGGACAACTTCCAGATAGCCAAGATATCGGCGCAGCATGTCATGGGAGCATTGAAGGATCACAGCGTCACGTCCTACAGCTGCAAGTTCACAGGAGGCACTTCCTTCCACATAGGAATACCTTTCGAATCCTTCCCCAGCTCGATAGACAACACCAATACAAGCAAACTTTATCCGGAACTGCTGCAGAAAGTCATAGAATATTTGAAGCAGCATATAAAATCACAGCTGAGGGAATCGATACTGGCAGTTTTCACTCCGGAAGACATCTCCACCAAAATAAACAAGAAGCTCGGGGAGCTGCTTGGGACAGATGGTAGCCTCGACCCATGGAAGTTCATAACAATGGATATCTTCAGCTCAAGGCATCTTTTCAGACTCCCCTATTCACTGCACGAATCCAAGATGATGGTAAGCCTGCCGATAAAGCCGTCGCATCTGGAGAACTTCGAGATAGAGCAGGCGTCCCCAGAGAAGGTCAAGATAGACGAGAGGTTCTTGGAATACAGGGGCGTCATGCACGACGCAGAGAGCCTGATAATAGAGGCCGTGGACTGGAGTGCCAGGCATAATGTCCAAGTCAAGGAAGTCACACAAAAGATGAGGAAGATGCCGAAGGTCAAGGAGGTCCCAGAAGAATATTTTCCGCCATGCATAACCGGCATATTGAAAGGCCTGCCGGACGGAAAGAAAAGGGCGCTGTTTGTATTGACTCCATTTCTTCAGAACATGGGGTGGGACATGAAAAATATAGAAGAGAGGCTTCTCAAATGGAACGAGAGCAACACGCCGCCGCTCAGGCCCAACTACATCAGGACACAGCTCAGATGGCACATGAGGCAGAGCAGGAACTTGCTGCCGCCCAACTGCCTTAACGAGAATTTCTACAAGAACCTCGGCCTGGACATGGGATGCCAGTCGCTGCACAATATAGGCATAAAGAACCCTGTCACATATGCCATACGACAGTTCACAAAGAAGGACAAGTTCAGGAAACAGTCCTAGCATTGCTTAAGACAAAGTCCTTCCTCGTCTCGACGTCGCCAGCGGATATCCGGAACATCTTAAGCATGCCATAGTCCTCCACGACAAAGCTAGCCGCGGCATTGCCATAGGCCGCGCACTCCAGAGGGCTCTTTCCCAGGGATAAGTTTGCCAGAAAAGCTCCTATGAAGGTGTCTCCCGCGCCCGTGAGCTCCACCGCACTTGTCTTGAAAACTGGCAGGTAGAACTCTTTTCCTTTTGTAAACAGATAAGAACCGTTAGACCCGTCTTTCACGACTACCACTTCCTTGACCATTTCGGACAGTATTTTGCCTGCTGTATGAATGTCATTACCGACGTCTTCGGTGTCAGATAATATCTCCAAAGCCTCCTCTTTGTTCGGGAAGAAGAAGTCCACGCTCGGCAATATATTGTCAATCAAAAGCTTCCTGTCCTTTTCAATATAACGCGATTTTGTGTCAAGCGATATTTTGGCGAGCGGGTTTTCTTTTTTGATCATTTTTATGAATTCCAGTGTGTTTTTGAAAGGCATCGCTCCCAGATGAATTATATCTACCGATTTCAGATAGTCAGTTGGCATGTCAGCTGTAGAAAGCGTAGCGCCCACATTGGTTCCCCTTACAGGGTAATACGCATCGTCACCCACGTATCTTATGGTCCATGTGCTGGACTTCTGGCCGGAAATCAGCTTTATGCCTCCCGTTTTTATGCCGCAGCTTTTCAAATCATCCAAGAATTCCTTTTTGTAGTCATCGCCTATCCTTGAAACAACTACAACGTCCTTTGTGAAAAGCGACGCGGCAACTGCCCCATATGAAGCACCGCCACCATGGACTATCCTCTCGCCCATCGGGCCGAAAAGGTTGTCTATAGAAACCATGCCGACTATCAGAAGCCCGGTTCCCATAACAATCTTCTAAATTAAGATATGTATAATTAATTAATATGCCTGAGGAAACCAGCATCACCTTCGACACAATAAGGAAGATACAGATAGAGGAGAGGACTTTCATCAAGCTTTCAAAGCTTCCAGCCAACTTCTATGAAAGCATGAACAAGTACATAGCTTACAAAAGGAATCTGGGCGAAGGGCAGAAGGACGCCGAGATAAAGAACACGGAGAGGATAATAGAGGACATAATAAACAGGAGGGAGAGGAAGATACTCAATCATGCTTTGACCACGGCAAGGACAAAGATACCACCCGAGAACCTTACGGAAGAGGAAAAGGAGTTTTTTGACGAGGTAATCTACATAATAAGCAAGAGGAGAGACGGGCTGTTCGGCAAGGTTTCCGGCAAGAAGAAACGTGGCAAGACTGTAAGGGCTGTTTTCAAGGACTATGTGGACGAGTTTGTCGGATCGGACATGAACAGCTACGGGCCGTTCAAGGCAAAAGACGAGGCCGAAATACCCGAGGAGAACTTTAAAATACTTTTAGAACGAAATGTTGTAGAGGAAATGTGAACAAAAATGAAGTTTCCAAAGACCATAACAACATACTGCAAATTTTGCAGGAAGCACACGGAGCAGACCGTGGACATGGCCAAAAGAAAGACTAGGAGGACTATGGCACAAGGCCAGAGAAGGTTCTTGAGAAAATTAAAGGGTTACACATCTTTCCCGAAGGAAAATCCGGGCGACAGGAACAAGCCTACAAAGATGGTGGACCTCAGGTTCAAGTGCAAGATATGCAACAAGATGAACATAAGAGGCAAGGGCTGGAGGGCCAAGAAATTTGAATTAATAAAGGTGTGATTATTTATGAAACAAGTAGTCAGATTGCCAACAAGCAAGTTTGTGAGGGTTAGCTGCGAGAAGTGCAAGAACCAGCAGGTCATCTTCAACAAGGTGTCTACTGTTGTAAAGTGCCTGGGCTGCGGGGAAGTGATAGCCGAACCCAACGGCGGTAGGTCTGAGATAAAGGGAAGGACTCTTGACATGCGCGGCTGATTTTCAAACATCTAAGTTTTAAATAACCTGTCGTTCAATCTAACTATGTGTCCGCGATAGCCGTTGTGGGCAGTTCTTATGGTGACGAAGGCAAAGGGAAGATAGTAGATTACATCGCATGGAAATACAATGTCGATGCTGTTGTCAGGTTCAATGGCGGTTCTGGGGCCGGACACGAAATAGTAATAGGGAAGAAGAAGTTCTCGTTCCACCAGGTGCCGTCAGGTGCTTTCCTTGGAAGGAATCTTTACATAGGCGAGGGGTGTGTGGTTGATCCTGAGCTTCTGTTCAAGGAGGAGCTGGACAAGCTGCATGCTGAAAACGTCAAGCCGAACCTTTTCATAAGCAATAATACGAAAGTTGTTTTTGATTTCCTGAGAGAGATTGATGCCGCGGAGGAGAGTTTCAGGTCGAATAAAAAAGTCGGCTCCACCAAAAGGGGCATCGGTCCTACATATGCTTTCGATGCCAGCAGGTTCGGTCTCAGGATGCATGATTTGATTGAAGAGGACAAGTTGAAGAGCAAGCTTCCGGGCTTGATTGCACTGTGCCAGAACTATCTGAAAGCCACTGGCTCCGAGCATGTGATAGATGAAAAAGCTACTGTCGAGAAGTATGTGGAACTCGGAAGAAGAGTAAGACCTTATGTCAAGGATGTCAGGCGCGTGATAAACGAGGTATATAAGGTGGGAATAGTTCTGTTCGAGGGCGCACAGGGGACTTTCCTTGACCAGATATTCGGGACATACCCGTTCGTCACGTCCTCCAGAACAACTGTGGACGGCATCTATGGCGGCAGCGGCCTCAGCATCGACAAGGTCATCAACGAGAGGCTGGGGGTCTTCAAAGTCTACACATCAAGGGTTGGCAGCGGGCCTTTCCTGACCAGGATGGATGACGACATGCAGAAGCATTTGAGGGACAAGGGTGACGAGTTCGGAAGGTCTACCGGAAGAGCAAGGGATGTTGGCTGGCCAAACCTTGTGGAATTGAAATATGCAAACGAAAGGAACAGCTTCACTGGCTTGGCTTTGACCAGATTTGACACTTTCGCAGGATTTAACCCAATCAGCATATGTGTCGGTTACAAGGATGAGGACGGAAAGACAACAGACAGCGTTCCTGCCGATGTGGAAAAGTATGAAAAATACGAGCCTGTCTACAAGAAGCTGAAAGGCTGGCATGAACTTGAAAAAGACGAATGGGAGAGGATTGCAAAGGCTGGTTTCGATGCTCTGCCCAAAGAGGCAAGGGATTACATAAAGTTTATAGAAGAATATGTGAAAGTACCTGTAAAAATAATTTCGGTGGGAGCCGACAGGGAGAGCACTATTGAAAAGGTCAGGTTGAATGTTTGAAGAAAGGTATGGGGAAGATATTGGAAAGGTGAAGGAACTTTGGAGCGAGCCGAACTTCTACAAGGAAGCTGTGTTTGTCGAGATAGAGTATCTGATAGACTTGTCAGAGTTCATAAACAGGAAGGTCAGCACGGCCGACAAGGAGAAGCTGAGGAAGATAAACAAAGGTTTTTCGAATAAAAATTTGGAGAATATAAAGGGGATTGAAAGAAAGATAGGACATGACCTTAAGGCTGTGGAATATTTCATACAAAATTCCCTGACAGGCAGCTTAAGCGAACTAAAGCATCTGATTCATTTCGGCCTCACTTCCGAGGACGTGAAAAACATTGTATGGAGGAGGCTGTTGAGGAGGTTTGTAAAGGAAGTCTATGTTCCACAATCAGTTGAATTGATTGAAGTCCTGTTGGATTTGGCGAAGAAGCACAAGTCTCTGCCAATATTGTCCAGGACTCATACACAGCCTGCGTCACCGACCACCCTGGGAAAGGTTTTCGTATACTTTGCTAACAGGCTGGCTAAAAACCTGGAGTTGATTTCAAACAGCGAACTGCACGGCAAGCTGGGCGGAAGCGTTGGCGATTTTCATGAGTTTCACGTAAGCTATCCTGAAAAAGACTGGATCGTGTTCAGCAGGAAGTTTGTCGAAAGCATGGGACTGAAGCATGCGTTGATAACTACACAGATAGCTCCTTATGATGATGTTGCTAACCTGCTTAGGCTGATTGTAAGCACGAACCAGATTGTCTATGACCTGAACCAGCACTGCTGGCTGTACATAAGGGACGGCTGGCTGAAGCAGAAGTTTGGCGAGCATCATGTTGGCTCCTCCGTCATGCCGCACAAGGTGAATCCGATAGACTTCGAGAACAGCATGGGAAACATAATCATGGCTGACATCCTTAACGCGTCTGCAAATGGCCTGCAAATATCAGAAGACCATAGAAAACTGCACGATTCTGTCATCATGAGAAGCTTGGACAGGGGGTTGGCTCATTCTATTTTGTCTTATAGCAGGTCTGTGAAGAGCTTGAAATTGCTTGAACCGAACAGGAAAAAAATAGAGGAAGACATAAAAGACCACCCCGAGGTAATTACCGCTGCCGTACAGACTATCCTTAGAAAATATGGCAAGGAAGATGCTTATGAGAAGCTGAGGAGGTTTTCACAGGGGAAGGAATTGACTCTAGAGGACATACAGAAATTTGTAAAGGGATTGAAGGTTGCAAAGGATGTGAAGAAGAGCATCCTGAAGCTGAAGCCTGAGAGTTATATAGGGCTTTCCGAGAAGCTGACGGAATTAGGAATAAAGGTATGTAGGGAGACCATTAGGAAGGTTGCAAAGGCGTCTTAGACTCGATGCTGCACGTTCCGCTCTCGTGGATGAATGACAGGGTTACGATGATAAAAGAGAGTCAGTAGTGTTCTTATTGTTGAACGACCATAGGGCGTCGGGTATGGCAGACGGGTCGGTCTTTGTGTCGTCCT
>CAYJRO010000009.1:0-474 GCA_964372425.1 uncultured archaeon | reverse complement strand
AGGAAGATGCTTATGAGAAGCTGAGGAGGTTTTCACAGGGAAGGGAACTGACCGTGGATGATATTCACAAATTTGTCAAATCTTTGGATGTTACAAAGAGTGTTAAGGAAGAGATTTTAAAGATTAGTCACGAAAGTTATGTTGGCTTGGCTGAGAAGTTGACTGAAATTGGCATAGAAGAATGTGAAAGTATTGTAAAGAGACTAATTCACTGATTATTATCTAAAATCATCATCGTGTTAGTGATGCCCATGACATATACGCCTTCGTAAAATTTTTCTTCCTTTTCTATACTTTCCAACAAAGTTCTTCCTTTGTATGTTAGTCTGTATGTTTCACAATGATGGTCGTGATTAATATTATCTATTTTAATTAGTTCTAACGATCTCAGGTCCTGTATCAAGCCGTAGTTAACATGATCCCAATCTATTATTTTGCCGTCCTGTCTGAATTCTCTCAATTGATTTATATAAC
>CAYJRO010000008.1:0-13643 GCA_964372425.1 uncultured archaeon | reverse complement strand
AGTCTCGATATTCGATGGTACTGTCTCTATCCTCGTAGACGGCACCATTTCCTTTTTCAAGCCCTTCAATATTCTATAGCCTCTTATAAGCCTCTTGGCCACCAATCTCCTGAAACTTGCCACACCAATCACCGCACAGATAAATTACTTGTGAGCTTATCCGACGATAATGTTATCCTCCTGCCGAGCACACTACCGCCGCTCATGGAAAATGTGTAATTCAGGTTGTGGGCCGAAGATGAGTAATTGACCTTTGTTACAGGGTTGCTAACTACTATGCCGTTGTCGGTCATGCTTATCCTGAAGTTTTTTGTGTTGTTAAGGAAATCTATGCTGTGTTCTATTTTCTGGCACTGCGGACACTGATTCAAGAAATATATAAGATCAGAAGACACGAAGGAATTGAGCAGGGCAGTGTTAGAGGAAGTGAAATCTTTGTTGAACCAGCTGTACTGTGAAAAGAAGATGTTGCTCAGGCCAACGAACAGCGATATGCCGATTGCAAAGAATATAACATACTCTACTATTGTTGACTGCCCCTTTGACATATAATTAATTATTTGTTTTCTATTGTAAAAGAACTTTTAACTGGGTTATTACAGCGTTTCCTTGGACAGAGGACGTGCCACGGCTGATCTTTATGGTCCTGTGGGAAGATACGCTGGAAGACGAATCCTGGACTAGCTGCGCCTTGTAAATGTTGCCGGTCAGCTGGTCCGACAGGTCCATGAATGCAACCCTGTAGGTTATTTTGAACCTGCCTCCGCTTGCCACCTCGGACTTCACGCAGACTACATAAGAGGTGTCTGTGCCCAACAAACCTGATGCCAGATTGTTGCAGTCGGCGCCCTCGGTCAGTGCTATCCATCCCACATCCGCAAAATCGGCAAAGTCCGACACCTTGGAAACGAAGGAAAACTGCAAGGAGTTGTTTTCAAGACTCGATGAGTCGTACGGGTAAACAGTCCACGCGCCCTCGGTGCTTACAGTGTAAAGTTCCGTGCCGCCGCTGTTTAGAATGTTCTGCATCTTTCTTGGCAGAGAATTGCTGTTGACCGCATTAAAATTGTCTCCAACTCTGTCTAAAATAACCGTGTCCTGCCTCTTTTGAATAAGCGGAAAGCCCCACAAAACAACTGTCGAAACCAGCCCAATGGATATCAATATCACTAGTACAGCAGAAATTATCTGGGACTGTGCCTTGGAACCTACTTTAACCATACAAATTAACTTTGTGTCAATCTCATATTATAGATTATCGGGATTGGCTGGTTTACGGTCTCTGCAGAGTCAGTGGCATCGGTATAGGAGGCCTTCTTATGGGCGGCAGGGGCTGCTGGGTCCTTCTCATCTTCTTTTCCAGCTCCTCTAATGCCATTACCATCGTCTGGTTAAGTTCCACTATCTTCTTATTGCCTTCCACCAGCTCGTTCAGTTTGGACACCAGAGGCTCCATGGAAGCCGATGGAGCAATCACTTCTTCTGTGGTGGCGGCTTTTATATAGGTGATAAGTTCGCCCATGCTGCTAAGGAGGGCGTCTATTCTGGCGGGCAGCTTGGAAATCTCCAGCTTGAGCGCATCGCTGCCCCTTGCCATCTCGTCTATAAGAGACTGGTTCATCTTGATGATGTCTATAACTTCCTTCAGGAACTCCTCGCTGCTGAACGGGGCCTTTTTGACCTCCAACTCCTCTATCCGCTTTTCCATTCTTCTCAAGGGGGATACAGGAATAATTTCATACTCTTCGTGCTCTGATTCCGGCATATTTAATAATTTGGGGGGTTTAAACTATAAAGATTACCTGGCTGGCAGAGCTATACAAATATGCCTTGCCGCAACTATTATAGATTTAAGCAGAGGTCGCCTAGTCTGGCCGATGGCGGCAGAGGACACCAGGTTTTTCTAGTGTCCGGCGGAGCTTAAGATGCTCACTAACCCTTAAGCGTTGACTTTGAAGGGAAGGATGATAATGAGAAACCTGCTGGGTTAGATGGTGATAAAGCCAGACCAGTCCCTTCGAGAGTTCAAATCTCTCCCTCTGCATTTACTTCTTATAACAGAACATTCGTTTACCTGCGTGCTCAAAAGACAAGAGGTACGAAATTCGTACGTCGCAACAAATCGTTAACATCGTTAAACTGTCTCTATTTGTCCCCTTATGTCCTCTATCTTATTCTTCATGTTCTTGATTATATCTTCCAGCCCGGCAGTCTCAGCATACACGCCTGCCCCAGTTTTTGTGGCAACCTTCTTTGAGACGTCTGCAAATTCAGGCGGCTTGATGAACTCAGAGTCTAGGAAAAGAAGCTTCTTGTCTATCCTTTCCACCATGTCGTGCAGCATGCGGAAGCTGTCGGATTTTAGGTTCTCCAGTTCGCTCACATAAGAAAACACGTTCTTTATGGCCTCCAGGCCCTTCTTGATCTCGGACAATGCCACCAGTATGTTGTTGTACCTGTCCAGCTTGACGAAAAGCGGTGCTGTGGTCGGCTTCTGCTCGGCCGGCTGCTCGGGTTCTGTTCCAAGCAGCCTAACGGGCGTCTCGGCAGGCTGAACACCAGCTTTGCTCAAAGCCTCCAGGTCATCTTTCGTAGGCAAAGACACGTCTACGGCCTGTCTGATTTGCTCCAGTTCCATGCCTTGGGCAGCCTTTTTCTTGCCGAATTTAAACATGCCTATCCCTTAATTTAATAGTAATTTTATCTAACTTAAGTTTTACACCGACAAATAGTTATTTATCATAATGATGCTGGAACCCAATGAAATAGGCAAGATAATACTCCCTAGGCTGCTGACTTTGGTCACGTGCAACGACGGCCTTGGCGGCCTGGATGCCATACCCTCTGACACAATAGTTCCCATTTCTGCAACCCCGAGCATCATCATGATAACTATAAGCCCCAGCCATAAAATTTTCAAGAACATAGTCGACCATGGGGAGTTTGTGGTGAACATGCTGTCAAAAGACCATTCCAGTAAGATGCTGAGTTGTCTTAAGAACTATCCCAGGGGCATAAACAAGCTGGAACAAGTCGGCCTTGGTCACTATTCTTCCGAAAAGGTGGGATCCAAGAGGGTGAAGGAAGCAAAGCTGTGGGTCGAGTGCAAGCTAAACAACTCCATGAAAGCTGGGGAGAACATGCTGGTTTTCGGAGAGGTCCTTACTATAGAAGCACACGATGACATAGTCGTGGACGGCAAGGCTGACATTGAGAAACTGAACCCGCCATTGAGGATAAGCGAAAGCGGCTTTTCCGGTCTTAGGATGTGAACCAAATGAGAGACGTCAAGTGTCCCGGTTGCAGGAACAAGACGAACGAGCTCATGTCATGCGACAGCTGCAGCCTGATAGGGTGCATAAGATGCATAGTAAAACACAGCAAGCAGTGGCTTTGTACAGCCTGCAAGAAAGCAAATTCTTCATATGCAGCACTTTCGCAGCCAGCTGGTGCTACATCCAGTCCAAGCACGGGCTTCCCGTCTTGGTTCGGCTAGACAAGACTGTCTTTTAGGACAGACCTGGCCTTTTTGATGTCGTCCACCCTCAACGCAAAGTGCCCTTCCTTGAGCAGATAGATCGAGTTGATGTTTATGTTCGCGGAAGCTAGTTTGGATGCCAGTTTGTAGAGTTCTCCCGGCCTGTGCAAGACTTTCGCGACCAGGACGTCGTTTACAGTGAATGGTATGTTTGATTCTTCCAGGGCCTTCTCGGTGCTCTTGGCGTCGTTCGTTACTATCTTTATTATAGCGCCCTCGCCGTTTGCTTCGCTGGCCAGAGATTCTATGTTCACACCATGCTTGTTGAGTACCTGTGCTACCCTTTCCAGACCGCCAGGTCTGTGCTTAAGCCTGACTACGAATTCTTCCATAAAGATAAGTGTAGCGGACGATAATAAAAAGCAATCTCTCAAAATTCAATACTAAAGGGAGACAAATTTAATTTACAGGACGATGGAATGGACTTGGAAAGAAGGATAGAGCTGATAAAAAGCCTTCCCACAGAGGAGATAATAACAGAGCAGGACCTCAGGGAGCTTCTGCAGACAAAGGACAGGCCTGTGGCTTACGACGGCTTTGAGCCGTCCGGACTTTTACACTTGGGAAGCGGCATTCTGAGAGCCATCAAACTGAACGACATGCTCGAGGCTAAAATAGACTTCATACTTTGGATAGCTGACTGGTTCGGCTACATCAACAACAAGATGGGAGGAGACCTGGAACTTATCAAAAAAGTAGGGGAATATTTCGTGGAAGGATGGAAAGCATGCGGTGTGGATACAAAAAAAGTCAAAATAATGTGGACAAGCGAGGCGGTGAAAGACCCGCTTTATTGGAAAGGTATGATAGACGTTGCAAAGACAGTGACTGTGAAAAGGACTGTGAGGGCAAGCACGATAATGGGAAGAGCCGAAAGCGAGATGCAGTATACGGCACAGCTCATTTATCCTATGATGCAGGTATGGGACCCGTTTTATTTCGGGGCAGACATCTTGCAGCTAGGCATGGACCAGAGGCATGCGACAATCCTGTCTAGGGAGATTGCTTCAAAGCTCGACCAGACTGCAAGAATCTGTGTTCATCACCATCTTCTTATGAGCCTTCAGGGAACTGGGCAGGGTAGGATGGGGCAGGAAATGGCAACGGTACAGGTGGAGGCAAAGATGAGCAAATCAAAGCCGCAGACAGCCATCTTCATACACGACTCTGACAAGGAGATTTCAGAAAAGATAGGCGGTGCCTTCTGCCCAGAAAAGACAATAGAAGGTAATCCTGTGCTGGAGATGTGGAAGTACATAATTTTCAGGAAATTCGATTCCAGAACCATAGAGAGGCCTGTCAAGTATGGCGGCAACCTGGAGATGCAAAGCTACAATGAGCTTGAGAAGACGTTCCGCGAAGGAAAGCTGCACCCAGCAGACCTTAAAAAGGCTACTGCGGCAGCAATCGGCGAGATTCTGTCGCCCGTGAGGCAGCATTTCGAGAAGGGAAGAGCAAAGGAGATTTACGAGGCGGTTAAAAACGCTGCCGTGACCAGATAATCGCATGTCACATGTATTTTTAAATCTTCTATGCTAACTATAGATTATGAAAGTTGCTAGCCTGATAAAAATAAAGATTGAAGATCTTGTTCCCCATGAGCAGTTCAGGGAAGACCACAAGAAAGAAATCAAGACGCAGATTAAGAAGGACAGGATGCTGAAAAGGCCGATTGTTGTACACGACTTGGATTTTCCCAACAAAAAAAAATACATGATAATCGACGGCCACCACAGGACACAGTCTTTGAAGGAGCTCGGCTACACTTACATAATAGCCCATGCTATCGACTACCACGAACCTACTTACAAAGTGTTGAGTTGGGAAGGCGACAAAGTCTGGACCAAGCATGAGATAATAAGATCTGCCCTAAGGGGGGAACTGCTGAAGCCCAAGACGACAAAGCATGTAGTAGTGATGGGCGGCAAGGAGCATCCCTTCCAGGACAACGACCACGTGGAGCCTTTTATAAACTTTCCATTGGAAGAATTGAAGTAAACCCATATAAACTTAACTGTTGTATATATAGTAAGTGAAAAAATGGCCGAGAAAAATGTAAAGCAAAGATATTGTATAGATTCTCGTGCGGATAGCGCTTGGTCTGTTGAAAGATGCTATTGGAACGATGATACGCGCAATTGGACGGGAGCAGAACAGTTGTGGATGAGCACAGACGACTTAAGGTCTTTGGGTATAGCGGATCCGCATGAAGGACGTGTTTACGTTGTTAACGACAAGAACGTAACAGAAGTTACCGAACAGTCAAGAAAGCAAGCAAAAGATTTGTACGGGAAACTGTTGAAAAGAGAAGGCGTTTAAAAAGATAAACTGTCTTATTAGAAATAGCCTTTCAGTTTAAGCAGTTCTACAGGTTCCTTAACTTTTGAAGCAGATGCTTTTAATTGCTCCTTTTCAGTCTCCGTAAGTTCTAGCTCGATAACGTCTTCCACACCATCACCACCAACCTTCACTGGCACTCCCATGAAAATGTCAAACAACCCGTACTCGCCCTCCAGATAAGCCGCGCACGGAAGAACCCTTTTCTTGTCCTTAATAACGGCCTCTATCATCTGCACCAAAGCTGAAGCAGGAGAATAGTAAGCAGAGCTGTCTTTCATAAGCGATATGATTTCCGCCCCGCCCCGCCTCGTCCTACCGACTATTTTGTCGATTTCAGCTTTCTGTAACAGCTGAGACAGAGGAACCCCGTTCACATCCACATGGTTGGTCAAGGGCACCATGAAATCGCCGTGGCCGCCCAAAACCAGGGCAGAGACATCTTCAACAGACACATTCAACTTTTCCGCAATAAATGTCCTGAGCCTGGATGAGTCAAGGATGCCCGCCATGCCGACCACCTTGTTTTTTCTGAAGCCGGATGTCTTGTAGGCAAGATGCACCATGGCATCCAGAGGATTGGTGACTACCATAAGAACAGCGTCAGGCGAGTGTTTGACCAGTTGCTGAGTAAGGCTTTTGACGATGTCTGCGTTGTTGAACAGCAGCTCTTCTCGCGACTGCCCCTCCTTCCTCTGGGCGCCTGCTGTTACAGCTATGACATCAGAGTCTGCAGTGTCTTCAAAACTGCTGGTGCCAGTCACACTGACATCAAAATCTTCCAGCGGCCCGGATTCCATCAGGTCAAGGGCTATGCCCTTTGCTATGTTCTCAGTCCTGTTCCAGATTACTACGTCCCCAAGCTCCTTGTATGCAGACAATTGTGCGGCCGTGCTTCCTACCCTACCGGCGCCGACTATCGTGATTTTCCCAGGCATTATAATTAATTGTTTGCTTAGTTTTGATAAAAACGTTTATTAGAAGCAATTTGACATATCGTGATTTTCGGCTAGCTAAGCTCTCCTTAAATAAAGCATCGACCCAACAATTTCCATGCGCTCTTTTACTTCTATAGTAAATTTATTCAAGCTCGCGTCCATGTTATCTGTTTCTAGCACGTTTTGTAATCTTTTCTTCAGATACGCCACAAGTTCAACTGCAGAAGGATAATCTTCCAAACTTAAAGGATTATTCGGTTTTACAGAATACATTGTCCTTATGATATTACTGTCCCCCATGTCTAACCATTTTTCTAAAAGACGTGATATTCTTTCGGCTAACACCAACTCCCCCAAGTGTATATACAAATCTCTAACGTTCGGTTCTTTTAGCTTAGAGTATGTCAAATCCAGAATGAAAAGGCATGGCTCCAAATCAGCTTCTCTAGGACAAGGAAGGAAACTCGGCAACATTAAAGCAAATCACCTCCTAAAAATTCTCTAAAAGATGTATCCCGATCTATGTCGGGCAATTTGCTATAGTCTACAGAAAAATATTTGGCACCACCGTCATGAAATATACACGGTTCATGTTCCTTATGCGACACTAACCTTAGTTTTTCGTACCTTAGTTTTTCGTTTGAAATATACAATATGTCGTAAGTAGTGCGGTCGTAAAATGGCCGGTTTCTACCAGCTTTTATTGCTAAAGGCCTTTCACCTACCAGCATTTTATTAATTTCTGTAGAAGAATACAAGTTCAAATTCGATTTATAATGTTCATGAGCTTTAAAAATAAAATGTATTCTTTCAATCAAGGGCAAATAATATCCGTAAAGCACATCCATACTATCTGGATTATTGCCGGTAGTGTGATTAAAGTCGGATTCTTTATACCTTTTTACTTCTAATCTCAGTGCACCAAGCTCCTCGACTATGATATTTAGAAGATTGTTGTATTTAGAATCAGCGGTATCATTCATATTCGCCACATAGAATATTTGCATAACTAACTATAAAAGTATTTGTTGTCAAAAAACTAACAACAATATATGGAAGAGATAAGTGAGTCTGAAATCCAGAGGTCTCTGGAGTTCGCGGGGCTGTCCAGAGTAGAGGCAAAAACCTATATCACTCTGCTCAAGTTAGGCGAGTCAAAAGCCGGTCAAATAAGCAAGCAGTCGCACTTGAACAGAACCACCACTTACGATACTTTAGATAAATTGATTGAGAAAGGACTGGTAAGCTATGTGATAAAAGAAAACAGGAAATACTTCCAGGCCGCCGACCCCAAGAATTTGAACGATTTCATAGAAGAAAAGAAGGAAGAGATCAGCAATATTCTGCCGCACATATCAAAGTTGTTCAAGTCCAAGGAGACGCATCACGTGAAGCTTTTCTACGGCTACAAAGGAGTCAAGACAGCCTTGATGGACGAGGTGAGGAATGCTAAGGAATGTTGCATATTGGACAGCGAAGGCCAGCTAGTAGAAAGGATGCCGTATTTCGTAGAGTATTTCAGAAAACAGCTGGAGAAGAACAAGATAAAGATAAGGCACATAGCAAGGGAAGGAAGAGACATAAGGCCGACGAAATATACCAAAGTAAAGTTCGTCCAGAAGAGTGTAAAATCACAGGCAGTTGTCAGCATATACGGTAACAAGACACTTGTTTTGATTTGGAGCGAGCCGCCGGAAGCGGTTTTGATTGAGAACAGGACTTTAGCAGATTCCTTAAGAGAGTATTTTGACATGCTTTGGAAGATTCAAAGCTAGAATCTTTTCCTAATAGGCACATACCGCAAGCCAGAAGGACCCGAATAGATGGCTTTGGGCCTGATTATTGGGTTCTGCACTACCTTGCCATCTGGCAGAGTGACAGGAGCAGTGTATTCCATGTAGTGTGCGCACCACCCGACAACCCTGCTGAGGGCAAAAATAGGAGTATAGATAGCTTCCGGTATCCCCAGCGTTTTGTAGAGGCCGCCGCACGGGAAATCCACGTTAGCAGGCAGGTGCTTGCCTTTCTTCTCCATCTCGGCGTTGAAGGCATTTTCAATCTCGCATGCTATTTCATAAAGCCTCATGTCACCCTTTCTCTCGCCAAGCTGACGGAACATCTCCTTCATGATGATTGCGCGCGGATCTTGGACCTTATATTCCCTGTGGCCGAAGCCCGGTATCTTTACTCCCTTAGACAGCTTGTCTTGTACCCAGCTAGCAGCATTGTCTTTGTTCCCAACTTCCGACATCATCTTAGCCGTTTCCTCATTCGCTCCGCCGTGCCGCGGTCCCTTGAGCGCGCACACACCGCTCACGATTGCAGAATAAATATCGGATAATGTGGAAGACACCACTATGTCAGTGAAAGTAGACGCATTGAAGTCATGGTCTATGTATAGTATGAGAGATTTGTCGAAGAGGTTTGCCTCGAAGTCGTCAGGTTCTTCTCCTTTCAGCATATACAGGAAGTTTTCGGCGTGCGGATATAACTTCTTGGGTTTTATAGGCTCCTGTCCGACAGAATACCTGTAGCTGGCAGCTATTATTGTGGGAATCTTTGCTATCATTGACGCCGCCTTTTTCAAGTTGTTTTCATACGAATCGCCGAAGTTTTTTGCGTCCTCTGCGCCAAGATAAGAAACCGCCGTCCTTAGTATGTCCATCTGATTGGACTTTTCCTCATTCAGGCCTTTTATCAGCTTGAGCAGATTTCTTGACAGCTTCCTGCCGTTCTTCAAAGCTTTTACAAAATCTGTCAATTCTGTCCTGGTGGGCAGCTTGCCGTACAGGACAAGGTAGGCTACCTCCTCGAAATTGGACTTGTCCACCAGTTCTTTTATGTCGTATCCCCTTACTATCAGAGTATTTCCTGCCGGATCTACATGAGACACGCCGGTCTTGCCGGCCGGTACGCCCTCCAAGCCAGGGCTGAAGGATTCTTCGCCTGCCATTAATTAAATTTAGTATACCAAACATTTTAATTTATGAGGATATGGGTTGTTTCGCTGCTGGCGGCGCTGCCTATAGCCGTAAGCATACTCGCATTTATATTCTTCGGGCCGATAAGCATTGTGGAACCGGATACGCCGCAGCTGTCACAAGATTCCTGCAACACGGATTCTGACTGCGCGCCTGTCCAATGCTGCCATCCCACCTCTTGCACAAACGTCAACTACAGGCCAGACTGCTCGGATGCTGTTTGCACGCAAGTCTGTCAGGGTCCGATAGACTGCGGGGCAGGAAGATGCGGATGTGTGAGCAGTAAGTGCCGGGTTGTAAGCAACTGATTAGTTGCCCGATTCAATCTCGCCAGCTATGGTGTTTCCCATGTGCTCTGTGGTGGAATTACCGCCCAAATCCTTTGTCCTGACTACGCCACCCATCAGAATTTTCATGACAGCGCTTTCCACGGAGTCCGCGGCAGCCTTTTGGGCTATGTAGTCCAGCATCATCTTGCCGGCAAATATTGTAGCTAGGGGATTTGCCCTGTTCTGTCCGGTGTATTTAGGGGCCGATCCGTGCACAGGCTCGAACATCGCATACTTGTCCCCCATGTTTGCGGAGGCTGTAAGGCCGAGGCCTCCGACTATCTGAGAACCCAGGTCTGAAAGTATGTCGCCGAACAGATTTGTAGTAACAATTACATCATATTCCTCGGGCTTTTTGACAAAGTTGGCCGTGGCTGCATCTATGTGCATCTCATCCACTTTCACGCCAGGATAATTTTTAGCTACCTTCAAGACAGAGCCGTTGAACACGCCGTCGGTCAGTCTGAGGATGTTTGCCTTATGTACGTATGTCAGATGGTTCCTTCTTTTAGTGGCCAGATCAAAGGCGAATTTCGCCACCCTTTCGCTGGCTTTTCTGGTGACTATCCTGTAAGCAATGGCTCCCTGCTTGGTCTTCCTTTCCACTCCTGCATATAGGTCTTCCGTGTTCTCCCTCACAATCACAAGGTCTATGTTCGGCTTCAGAGCCCACACGTTTGGAAGGTTCTTGCACGGCCTCACGTTCGCATAAAGGTCGAATATTTTCCTTATAGTTACAGCCACGCTCGGCGGAGCTCCCGGGGTTTCGGGCGTCGTCATCGGCCCCTTCAGGCAGGCCCTGGTGTTCTTTAACACAGCAATTGTCTTCTTTGGCAGGTTGGTGCCGTGCTTCTCTATACAGTTGAAACCGGCTTCCTCAAAATGGTAGTTTAGCTTGAACTTGAATTTTTTCTGGGCAGCATCCAGTACTTTTAAAGTGGCATCCGTAACCTCAGGCCCTATGCCGTCCCCCCGAAGAATAGTCACATCGTGAGCTTTCATTAAATAATTGTACAACTTTTTAAAATATAATCAATTTTTACAAACCTGAAAATAAAACTATTCGTAATTTTTTACCAGTCATCAGGAGAATTCCTAATCAACGTCCGTATTAGAATCCTCATCAGAATCCCAGTCACGCAAAGCCTCAGAAAAATGTGAAGAGAAGTCCGGGACAGGCGCTTCAGCGGTTTCTTGATACAGTCTTCTGATTAAATCCGCATCCTCTCTGTTACCTGATAAGAAGCCAACTATATTAGCGCCCACCATGTCGTCTTTATCCCAAGTGGCCGAATTGCTGTCTGTGTCCAATCTTACGAAAGAAGCATCACTGTCAAGCCTTTCACGTGAATACACATCCAGTATTTCTGAATAAGGAGCTCGGACTGTTGCATAGCGGTCGGAATGCCTTGTTTTCAATACTACCATGGCATCAGAATCTTCAGGAAATCTGTCCGTGCCGTTTAAAACATCTAAGACTCTGGTTACAGGAGAATTGCTTGTCCAGTATACTGAATAGAACCCGTTAGCTCTATAGCTTTCTATGCCGAGCAGGAATTTATCATCGTCGTAGACAGCGTAAGACGCGCCCTCCCCGTCCAAAGAATTCTCTATTTCCACCCTGTAGGTCATTCAAATCTCACCAGAAATCTAATTCCTAATTTATCAGTTCAAGTATTTAAATCACGATACTAATCTTCTTCCAAGCCTGCCAGCTTCTTCATATCAAGTATCTTGTCCAGTTCCTTCTCCTTCAAAAGCTTCATCTCCAGACAAACCTGTCTTACAGTCTTGTCCTCAAGATAAGCCTTCCTTGCCACCTCAGAGGCTTTCTTGTATCCTATGTGGGGCACCAGCGCAGTTGCCAGAGACAGGTTGCCTTCCAGATTTTGTTCAATCCTCTTCTTGTTTGCCCCTATTCCATTCACACACTTGTTAGTGAACACTTTTATGCCGCTGGTCAAAATCTCCACCGAGTACAGAAGGTTGAAGGCTATTATGGGCATGAAGACATTCAGCTCGAGTTGCCCTCCCTGCGCGGCCTCCGCAACAGTTATGTCGTTCCCTATGACCTCGAAGCACACCATGTTCAGCATCTCAGGTATTGTGGGGTTTATCTTCCCCGGCATTATAGAAGATCCCGGCTGGACTTCGGGCAATGTTATCTCTCCTATGCCGGCACGCGGTCCGGAGCTCAGAAGCCTAAGGTCGTTGGATATCTTTCCCAAGGCAACTGCCAGACTTTTCAGCGCAGCGCTCACCTCTGCCTCCACGTTCTGGTTCTGGGAGGCGTTGAAAAAGTTCTTTGACTTGCCGAAGCTGACACCTGTTACTTTTCTTATCTCATCCAAGACAGCATCGACATACTTCGAGCCTGCGTTTATGCTTGTGCCTACCGCGGTGCCTCCTATGGAAAGCTCCAGCATGGCATCCACAATCATCTGTAGCCATTTGATCGAATGGGATATCGCCGAAGCGTATGCCCCAAACTCCTGTCCCAGTGTCATGGGAACAGCATCCTGCAGATGCGTCCTGCCTACCTTTATGATGTCCTTGAACTCCTCCGCCTTTCCTTCGAAGGACTTTTTCAGAGTCTCCAAGGCAGGCAGCAGGTTTTCGCGCACAGCCAGATAAGTCGAGATGTGAGTCACGGTGTGGAAAGTGTCGTTAGTCGACTGGGACATGTTCACATGGTCGTTCGGATGCACGATCGAGTAATCGCCCTTCTTTCCGCCAAGAATCTCAATCGCCCTGTTGGCCACGACCTCGTTTACGTTCATGTTCGTGCTGGTGCCTGCCCCGGCCTGGAATGCGTCTACTATGAACTGGTCGTGGAGTTTTCCGGCTAATATCTCGTTGCACGCCTTTACTATGGCGTCGCATTTTTTCCTGTCAAGCTTGCCGATCTTCATGTTGGCCAATGCGGCGGAACGCTTTACCATGACATAAGCTCTGATGAACCCCGGATGGATCCTCCTGCCAGATATCGGAAAATTCCCCTTTGCCCTTTCTGTCCAGGAACCGTAATAAGCATCTTCCGGGACTTTTACCTCGCCAAGAACATCCTTCTCGACTCTGAATTTTGCCATAAATATAATTCGGTTTATTATCTAAAATTTGTTGTACATTGTACATGGACAAAAGGTATTTATACTTTTAGTCACTATAAGGTAGTATAAAGATGGTGGTTGGTATGGTGTACAGCGACAAAGCAAAAGCAGCGGAAAGGGCTGTGCAGGACAGCAGGATAAACTTCGGTGTCTATAACACAAGATGGGGAGATATGGCAATATCCCTCCCACTAGATAAAAACATTCCTTATAGTGGTTCTAGGACTAGTCATAAGATTCCTGGGAAGAAGCCGCCTGTTAAAAGTGACGCGGCTGCCGTTTATGGACATTTAGAGGATGGTGATTGAAAATGAACAGAGAAGAAGCTGAAAGAAAGGGAGACGAGCTGTTGATAAAAGAAGAGAAGAGCAGAGCCAAGGCCTACAAAAGAAAGGATGAGAAGAGACGGG
>CAYJRO010000007.1:343-13698 GCA_964372425.1 uncultured archaeon | reverse complement strand
GTCACCATCTTTCCCTTGCCCCACTCCAAGTCCTTCCTAAGAATTATGACCTGCTTGTACATCCTATTCGCCCAAATAATTATAAACCAAACTTACGCCATAATACCCTGCAAAAGCTATGATCAGATACCTGACTGTCTTGCCAGCGGCCACTGCTACAAAAAACTTTTTCCAATTGAAGCCTATGACCCCGCTGGCTAGTCCTATCACGTCGAAAGGTATGATCGGCAGCATTGCGAAAAAAAAGATTACGAACTCCGCCTTGTATTTGGAAAACATCTTTTGCATCCTATCTATCCTCTTCTTGTATTTCTTAAGCAGAACCTCCTGGCTACCTTTTCCTATTACATATCCGACTAGCTCTCCTGTGGCTGAACCCAGGCCAGCGGAAATACCTAGCAGGACAGGATTCAAAAAACTCGCACTTATAAAGACAAGTGCAGAAAGCGGGAACGTCGGAAGGATGACTGTAGATGCGGAAATCGCGGCGACCGCAAATATGCCGAAATAGCCGAACGTCTTTACCAGAAACTGACTATACTCAAAGAACTTTTGCCCGATTCCGGCCAGGATAATTTCTATCGACATCAAAACCACGCTTTTAAAACCATAACTATCTATAAAAACATTTATTAGTTTAAATGAATATAATCAAGAGATGATAAGATGGGTTCGAAGATGAAAGCAAAGGATGTCGCCAAGGCCGAGGAAAAGAAGAAAGAAGATGCGAAGAAGGAGACCTTCAAGCACAAGTCCGAGGCAAGGAAAGAGATCATACGACTTGCCAACACCGACCTGGATGCAAGCAGACCTTTGAGGATAGCACTTACCGGCATAAAGGGCATAAGCTACACTATGAGCAAAGCCGTATGCACGATGGGGAACTTCGATCCTGTCGTAAAGCTGGGCACCTTGAACGAGCAGGAAATAGTGAGGCTGGAAGAATTCATTTATAACCTGAGCAACTCCGGCATGCCAGCATGGATGGTTAACCGGAGATGGGATCCTGAAAACGGAAACAACGTGCATCTTCTGGGGGCCGATCTGGATGTGACAAGAAGGTTCGACATACAGAAGATGATCGATTCCAAGACCTGGAAGGGCGTCAGGCACATGTACGGCATGCCCGTGAGAGGCCAGAGGACAAGGAGCTCATTCAAGAAGGGCAAGACAGTAGGTGTGGTAAGGAAGGCAGTCAGGATGACCATGAAAGGCGGCGCCGAAACGGAGAAAAAGGAAGAGAAGAAGTGATGACTTATGAAAAGACAGAGAAAGAAATACGAGACACCGGCAAAACCGTGGGACAAGAACAGGATAGAGTTGGAAAGGAAGATAGTAACCAGGTTCGGCCTTGGCAGCAAGAAGGAAATATGGAGAGCAGAGGCTATAGTGAGGAAGTTCAGGAGGATGGCCAGGGCCATATCTGCGGCACATGACAAGGAAAACGAGAAAGTACTGGTGGAAAAGATGATAAGGCTTGGCCTGCTGAGCGAGGGCGCGCAGCTGGACGATGTTCTTGGATTGACGCTTGAAAAGCTGCTGGAAAGGAGGCTGCAGACGCTTGTGAAGGACAGGGGCCTGTCGCACACCATAAAGCAGGCGAGACAGATGATAACGCACGGCCATGTCAAGATAAACGAAAGGAGGGTAACACATCCCAGTTATATAGTTCCTAGAATAGAGGAGGGCGCCATAACAGCTGACACATCTGCCGGGAAAACAGCGCCCGCTGCAGAACCAAAACCTGAGACGGCAGAGGCAAAAGAAGGTGAACTGACAAATGGCTGAGGAAACAAGGGAAAAGGAAAGGTGGGGCATAGCCAATATCTACAGCACAGCCAACAACACCATAGTCCATATAACAGACCTGACTGGAACGGAGACCATAGCCAGGTGGTCTGCGGGCATGATAACAGACAAGGACAGGGAAGGCGGCATGCCATTCCCAGCGATGCAGGCAGCCAAGAAAGCCGCGGAAGAGGCCCGCATGAAAGGGATAAACAAGATACACATAAAAGTAAGGGCGCGCGGCAGCCAGTACAGCAAATCCCCCGGCATGGGAGCCCAGCCTGCCATAAGGGCGCTTGCCAGGTCAGGACTGAGGATTGGAACAATAGAGGACGTGACTCCTATACAGCATGGACATTCTCTGCGCGCAAAGGGCGGCAGAAGGGGCCGCCGTGTCTGAGCAGTCCTGTATTCTCTAAACATTTATTTTCACGGGCACAACTATTATTAAATGGCTACGCTAAGCGACAGGGACTTGGAAGAAATAATAATGTTTGCCGACTACATCGGCCAGATAAAAACCAATTCTATAGACCTCAGGGTAAGCCTGCCGCCCGAGAACAATAAGCGCAGGCTTGTAAAAGGCAGGGCCGATGTCCTGAGCACAATAGAGAGTTTCGACGTCTCCCTGCAGGACATGTACGATATAAAAGTCTATCCTAAAAGCACCCTCATGAGGATGGGTGTAGAGTGCCAGCTGGAACCGCTGGACCACATCCAGGAACGGGATGCCGGAAGCCCGCTGCAGATAAGGCACACTTCATACGCCTTCAATATCCTAGTCAACAACGGCAGCCCAGTTTCGCACATGATCGTCCGCCAGAAGGACAGCGACTACATGTCCGAAGAATCCATCATAAGCTCCTACGGCGAATCTTTGAAGATGTACAGGAAACCGGAAAATATGACAGATATCAGCATGAATGTCTTCCAGCTCGAGCCTCTGACAGCATCCGAGCTTGTATTTGACGACGATAGGATTGTCCTTAGCTTGGACACCTCTCGGGCACTGCAATCCAAGAAGGTAGGCGGGACGTTGTCGCTGCAGTCAAACTATCCTACGGGATCCTTCTGGAAGGAGATAATTGGCAATGAAGGGGAGATGGAACTGGAGGCCGGCAGGCTGTATCTTTTCAGCACAAAGGAGGTCTTGAACATGAGGAACTCGTATTCGGTATCGGACAGTCTTTATAGGGGCAGCGGCATAAGCGGCAAGTATTTCCGAGGTGTTATAGACTGCGGATTTGTCGGCTCGCTTACAATACCTGTCTTCTCCGAGCGGGAACAGGTTGTGTCAGACGGCCAGCCAGCCATAACAATATCCATAGACAGGCTGCTGAGAAAGCCAAGGCGCAACTATGGCATAGACTACCTATCAAACTATCAAATGTCCCTACGTCCCAAGCCTTCAAAGATATTTGTCTAGCATCTATTGCTTTACCGTCTCTATCTTGCCTGTCTTCCTAGGAACGTTCAGCTGGAGCTTGTCCTTGAACTGCGTGGTGTATGCTCCTGTCACGCTCAGCACATCCCCGACAGAAACAGTGTTGATGTCGTTCTCCCAAAGGCTCATGGAAATCTGCCCGCTGTCGTCCTCAAGTATGGCGTCGGCCACAGCCTTCGGTCCGTACCTTGTCTGCACATTCCTTGGCTCCGACTTGTCGATCACCTTGGCCTGTATGGTGACATTATTCATGCCGACCTTTATGTCGCTTATTTTCATGCAAATCCACTTATACTTTTAATTGAAAAACGGGTTTAAATAGTTTTTATACGACATCAAAATTATCTTTGGCGTAGTCTGATATTCCTTATAGGCACGCCGCCGACCGTCTTTCCATCAGCAACGTCTTTATTAACCAATGAATTTGCGCTAACTATCACGTCATTGCCTATGCTGACACCCGGCAGTACGAGTGTCCTAGCACCTATGGTAGTATTTTTGCCGATCTTTACTTTGCCTTTTCTCAACTTGTTGGAAAAAAACTCGTGGGTCAATATCATCACGTCCCAGCCCACTGTCGAATTGTCGCCTATCTCAATCAGCTCTGGGAATATGGGATCCAGAATAGAAGGTGCTATAGCCACATCCTTACCGATTTTCATGCCCATTGCTCTAGACAACATTCTCTTGACTGTCATGGAGGGAAAATATTTGGATAGCAACATTAAAAAACCGTTAAATAAAATCCTAACAGGATTCCTGACTTTGTACCAGAAAACAGCAGCATTCTTATTTCCTAATACCAGTTCTTCGACTCTCCTCATCGTTATAATTTGTTTTTAAAGAAATTATATAACTGTCAAGCCTCGTTTTTTAACGTCTTTAGTAACCGATTATCTATTGTAAATTATGGAAATTTTGTTGAGGCTGGGTGGAAGCAGAAGGACATTGATCATAGGTAAAAGGGCTATAAAATTCTATCCTATGTTATACGGCTACTTGTTTCACGAATTCTTCAGGATACTGTTTCAGATTTTCAATGGTATTTATAAAATAGATTTTGTATCACGAAAAAAAAGAATAGAGAATGAAATTCATGGAAGGAATATACTCAGCTCCATGGGCATAACTACTACAAAATTAGTTAATTTTTCGTTGGAAAATTATTTCCTAGAAGAGATTTTTGAGCACAGTTATAGAGATTTGAAACATATAGAAATGGAGGATACATTAGCTGGTGCCAAATGCGCCAGAACCATAGGTAAAATAACACGCATGTTGAACGACAGGGGGGTTTTCTTCATAGACAACAAATCCAGCAACTGGCTTTTAAAGAAAGACAGTATTATCAGAACTGACTTGGAACTTTTAAGACACGAAAATAAAAACAGGGATTTCTATGCAATGTGCGACTGTGTCTCTTTCCTATCATCGGTGGGGAATGAACATGTCAGAAAGGGTTTCATGGAAGGGTACGGCAAAGAAATAAGACGCTCTCGATTAACAGAATTTTTAGCCTCAGTATACATAAGGGTAACTGATTGGATATTCTAGCCTTTACTCAATACATGGAGCCTTTCTAGCAAAATTTTTATTTTATCCGATGCTTTGTAAACAAGAAGTGAAACCAAAGTTCCCACAACCGCCCCGCCGACAACATCTATAACAGTATGGAAATTCAGGAAAATCCTGGACATCCCTACCAGCACAGCCAAAGGCACCGCCCACAGATAAGACTTGTATTTTCTCTCATACAGGATGACTATAGCGGCGAACGCGAAGGCTATCGAGGCATGCCCGCTGGGAAAAGAATAGCCTGCAGGACAGCCTACCAAGCCGGCGCACGGCCTAGGTACTGAAAAAATCAGCTTCAAGGCAAAATTCACGACATATGTCAGAAAGACTGCCGGTATCAGGACATAGGTTATCCAGCTCACCTTCGCCTTGTCCTTTTTGTCAAGCATAGGATAGACCACCAGAAAGCTAACGGTGAAGCCTATCCAGTAAGCAATGTCCGCAAAATAGGACACAAATACCCAAAATGCCTCGTAAACCATACTTAACTTTATATGTAACGTAAAATCAATTAATTTATAGTCATGACGACGAAAATAGTCGAGTTCAAGAAGCCGAAATTGAAGAATCCTATATTCGTAGAGGGCCTGCCAGGCATAGGTAATGTCGGCAGGATAGCCGCGGGCTACCTTGTGGAGGAGTTGAAGGCTGAGAAGTTCGCCGAGCTATATTCCTCCCACTTCATGCCCTTCGTGCTGTTGCAGCAGGACGGCACCACACATATAATCAAGAACGAGTTTTACTTCTACAAGGCCAAGAAAAAGGACCAGCGTGACATGATAGTACTTATAGGCGACAGCCAGAGCATAGACCCGGAAGGGCATTATGATATCGTAAGAGAGGTCCTGGAATATGTCAAGAAGTTCGGGGTCAAGGAAGTGATAACCCTGGCCGGCCTGAGCGTCGGAGAAGTGTCGGGAAATCCAAAGGTTATAGGAGCTGCAACGAGTGCAGCTACAGTAAAAAAATACAAGAAGGTCGGTATAGATTTCGATTCTGCTACGAAGATAGGAACAATAGTCGGAGCGTCTGGCCTGTTCCTAGGGCTAGGCAAGTACTACAAGATGGAAGGTATCTGCCTGCTTGGCGAGACCGTAGGATTTCCAATAATACCGGATCCGAAGAGCGCAGAGTCGATCCTGAAGGTGCTGTCGAAAATCATGAGGGTCAAGATAAACCTTTCCAAGATAAGCAAGAAGGTGAAGGAGATGGAGGAGTTCATCAAGAAGATAGAGGACGTGCAGAAGAGGGCGGTCACAGAAATGATGAGGGCCCAGATGCCGCCGGGCTCTGAGAAGGACAAGGAAAGGCTGTCTTACATAGGTTAGTGCTAGTTATAGTCGTAATGTGCCTTTATAATTACATCCTGATCTCTACCGGTTATGATTTCCTTTGTGCCCTTCTGCTTTCTTTTCAGCTGCCATTCTAACATATCCTTCCAGTCGTCTTCGTCCGCTTGGTCTCTCAAATCATTGTAAACAGACGTTACATTTACTATCCTACCTTTCTTGTCGAAAAGCAATTCAATATCCCACCAGCCTATAGCATCGCTCAGTGCCTTTGGCCTCATAAAACGTGGTGTAGTGCTCTGAAGCGTGGGCACCAGATAAGCAAGCGAAGCATCATGCGTATAAATCATGCAGGCTTTGTGTTGGTTGCCGGCCAGAAGTACCCTAGTTGGCTTGCCTTCATGCTCGTAGAACTCTAAGAAGTCTTGAAGTATCTTACTTAAAGTGCCCGGCGTACCTTTGAACGGGTGGGTTAGTTTAATCTGAGTAGATATTTTTTTATCCTTATCCAGAACCGCATCTAAATTTCCTTCAGCTACGCCCAAATAAGTTACGTTTTCTATACCTTCGAGTGCATGCTTAACAACGTCTGCACCCAAATCACCAAAATGACTTAAATCGTGGTTTCCAGAAATTTTAACCTGCGGTGTCTTTGACTTAGGATGCCTGTCTCTCACATATTCTATACAGTCCGTTATTGAATGCAAACCAACCTCTTGTCTGTGTCCCTTGTGACCAGCCAGTCCATCCAAAACATCTCCAGAGTCTGTTATCACGTGAAATGTCCCATCTTTGTCAACTTCATCTACAATCTTATGTGCCAATTTTATGTTCTGTTTCTTGCTCACAAGATGCCAGTCAGAAGTGGCGGCTATTCTAAATCTATAAACGGGTTTCATATCATCCTCGGCAACAGAAATATCAATAGTATCCAATTCCTTCAAGAGGGATTCTACGAATGGGTAGACAAATTTCTTAGAAGCCTCGTCGAATTCTATGTTGTAACCCCTTTGATTCAAACCATCGATAACTTTATTTATACTGTCTTTATCCAAACCGAATTCTCTGCTAATCTCGCCTCTGGACGCATGTGTCTTGATAAACAGGAACTTTAAAACACCGCTTTCTTTTTCATTCAAACCTTCATAAGACGGCTCTCCGAAATAATCTCTAAGTTTAACATAGTTGTACAGTGGTTTGAAAGTCGGTTCAAATCTTATTAACTTTCTTTTTTTGTCTATATCCCCCTCGAATTCAAAATCAAGTAGATAGCATCCCATAACTGGATTGACACCCCTGTCGCTCATGGAAGGTGTTTGAAAAACTAAAGATGGCAGAGATATTCCATAATTGTTAGGACCAGCATAACTAGGCAACTCTACAGGAGAATGGTACCCACCTAGCAGGAAAACAACATTTTTGTCCTGTTTGGAAGCAGCCTGCCCTCTCATTATACGTTCCGGATCATGAGTAATATCCGTATTTTTGATCTTACTTTGCAGGCCGTGTGATTTGCCAACAGGATTTCTTTCATAAGCAACTGGGTTAGATGCTTTAATTAAAACATCGGTATCTTCAATCCAGAAATCTTCATTCTTATAGCCTTTATATTCTACATCCTCCCTTTCTTCACACAGCTCTTCAACCAAGTTAATTGAACCTCTGCCTGTCAATCTATAAACGTCTTTGGGGGAAGCGATTACATGGGTCTTAACGTTAGGTATTTTTGGCAAGACTTTCTTGGCATAATCAATCTGGGCGGAATGATTTAGAATTATTTCTCCCGAATTCCAAAAGGTTTCCTTTCCAGCAAACAGACCGCCAACTAGAAGAACGAAATCCACATCTTCCTCTTCAAAATATTTGTACGCAAGTTTAATTGCTGCCGGCGACTGATAGAAACTACCTATTCTAGGTTCGCTTATAACGCCTATCTTTTTTCTCCTTATCCTGTCATTGAGCTCGTGGTACCCTCTTCTTGGATTACCTACATAAACAGAATCCTTTATTCTAGAATAATATGCCTTTTTACCTTCTGGAGCAATCCTCTCCTTGTCTACGTCAGAAAGAACTTTTAATATATTTTCCTTACTGGTGCTGTACCTTTTGCTATATTCGCTCAAGTCTATTTTTTTGCCGCCTGACAAGTCTTCATATAAACTGTTTTGTAAATTTTGCAGTCCGGAAGCAGCCATCTTATCAATTAAAATAAAGTACGTTCAACTATTTAAATGATTGTGCTGTATTTTTAATCCTATAGGTTCTTGTGAAGGCTTCTAAGATTAGTAAGATTTTGCAAAGTTAGCCACAATCTTTGCTTTTTTGCAGCAATAAACGCATTTTTGGGGAAGTTTCGGCTGATCGAGAGGCATGTTTGTTATCTTGGTACCTGTATCCTCTTTTATATTGTCCTCACAACTATTTTCTTCGCACCAGCCAGATTGCACTATGCCTCTCTTTTTCTCAATAGTCTGCTTGAACTCCTTGTAGTCATTTACTTTGCGTATATTTGACTTCAAAAAATCCTCGGCTTTCCTAAACAAGCTCATCTGTATGTCTCCCAGCTCCTTATCCACCTCCTTTTCCAAATCTTCCAGCTTGACAGCATGCTTCTTGGAATCGTCCCTTCTGACGAAAATCACTTGATTGTTCTTGATGTCCTTCGGTCCTATTTCTATCCTCAACGGAACACCCTTCAGCTCCCACTCGTTGAACTTGCGACCAGGAGTATAATAGTCCCTGTCGTCCAGTTTCACTCTGACTTTTTCCGCCAGCCTATTTTCCATCTTTCTTGCCTCGGCCAAAACTGTGTCCTTGCTCCTGTCGTCGAATATCGGCACTATCACTGCCTGCACGGGAGCTATCTTCGGCGGTAATATCAAACCTTTGTCGTCGCCGTGAACCGCGACCATGACGCCAATCTCCCTGGTGGTTATGGCCCAGGTGTTCTGCCAGACATGCTGCTTCTTCCCTTCCTCGTCAAGAAAAGATATGTCAAACGCCTTTGCAAAATTCTGTCCGTCGTGATGGAAGTCCGGCCCCTGTATGGCCTTTCCGTCGGGCAGCAGATGCTCTATACTGTAGCTTGCTAAAGCACCGGCAAATTTCTCCTTGTCAGTCTTCCTGCCTACCACGCCTGGCAATGCGAGATACTCCTCAGTTATCTTCTTGTAGATGCCGAGTATTTGCACCCTCTCAGCGTCTGCTTCTTCCTTGGTTGCGAAGGCAGTGTGGCCCTCGTTCCACAGGAACTCCCTGGACCTGAGGAAAGGAACAGGATGCTTGAACTCCCACCTAAGAACAGAATTCCATTGATTAAATCTCAAAGGCAGATCCCTCCATGACCTTATCCATTTGGCATAGCTCTCGTACATTATCGTCTCGGAAGTCGGCCTGATAGCCAGCCTCTCCTCCAGCTTGGTGTCCCCTGTCTGGGTTACCCAAGCCACTTCCGGGGAAAAGCCTTCCACGTGCTCCTGTTCTTTTGATAAAAGCCTTTCAGGTATGAGAAGCGGGAAGTAGACGTTCTGTATTCCTATTTTCTTGAATTCCTCGTCCGTTGTTTTTTGTACAATCTCCCAAATGGCGTAAGCAGCGGGCCTGAAGACCATGCAGCCTGAAACAGCGCTATAGTCTGTTAGTTCCGACTTTAGGATGACCTGCGTGTACCACTCGTCGAAGTTCTCGCTCTTCTTTACGGATATTACTTACTGTTCTGACATGGCTTACTTATTATTATTTGGATTTATGTTAAAATTGATTGCATTTTAGAATTCCACTGCGCAAGCAATGTCCCTGGCAACAGCCATCCTATCTACCATCACATTATACAGTTCTTCATAGCTACAGCTGCCCGGCTTCAAAGGGCTGTAACCTACAGTAACAATCAGGGAAGTTTTTATTTTAGACACGTCTACGAAACTGTCGTCTTGGCACAGTCTGAATCCATAACCCAACACATTGCCTTTTCTTTCTACGGTCTTTTCCAAGACAAGATCGTATTTTTTAGCAACCTCTAATATTCTGTCTTTGAAATAATCCAGATCTCTTTTTTCGTGCTTTACGATATGTGTAGAGCCCCAATGCGAGTATGCAATGTAATCTCCGGCACGTTTCCCTTGGTCGTCGATAAAAAAATGTAGAATTGAATATAATATGTTAAGCGCAGAGGGTTGTCTAGTTAAAACGGCTTTTTTTATCAAATCTTCCACCTCCAGAAAGCCAAGCCTGTTAGAATCTTTTCTGTATCTTATTACCAAGACCGTACACCTCTTGAATACTTTTTTAAGCCATAACTTTAAATGTTTGTTAGTATGAAAATTTCCGTGCTTTCAGACCTGCACTTTGGCTTCGGCTCAAACTCGCACCTGGAAGCAGACAGCTTCGACAACGCAGAGGAGGCTTTGGAGAAATCCATGGGCTCAGACCTGATACTGGTAGGCGGCGACATCTTCCACACAAGGATGCCAAAGACACAGACATGGGCCGATGCGATGAGAGTCCTGACCAAGCCCCTTCTCGCAGACAACACCGGCACAAAGCTGATATCCTCCACCAAAGACCTGAAAGGCGTGGTGATGAAAAGGACCTTGAGCCACCTGCCTGTGGTAGCCATACACGGCAACCATGACAGGAGGACCAGAGACGAACTGAATGCAGTACAGGCTCTGGAGAATGCCGGCATACTGATACACTTGAATGCCGACACTGTGGTGTTCGACAAGGATTGTGTCAAGGTGGCTATACACGGCATGTCCAACGTGCCTGAGAGGTACGCAAAACCTATACTTGACAAGTGGGACCCGAAGCCTCTGCCCGACTGCTTCAATATCCTGCTTCTGCATCAGAGCATAGAGCCTTATGTCTTCTCGCCAATAGAACCTCCCACATTAAGTTTGTCCAACCTTCCAAGGGGCTTTGACCTGATTATAAACGGCCACATACACGAGCACACCGAAGAGGATCTCGGACATGCAAGGTTCCTGATGCCCGGCAGCACTGTCACCACACAGTTCGAAAAGAACGAGGCCCAGGATGCCAAAGGCTTTTATGAAATAGATTTGAAAGATGGCGGCCAGACGAAGTTCGTGCCTCTGGAAAGGACGAGGAGATTTTTCTACGAGGACCTGCAAGTTGATTCGGAAAAAAACGTCTCCGACACGATAGAAAACAAAATCAAGCAGTTGCTATCGGCGGCCAATTACCATAAGAAACCCGTGATAAAATTCAGGCTGGTGGGCAAAGAAACAAAGATGCTAGACAGGGATATGCTAAACATTTCCGAAAGGTACGGCGACAGGGCTTTTGTGATGTTTTCGAAGAAGACGTCCAAGGAGGAGATAGGCAGCAAGATGCAGCTGATGAAGAGCCTCATGGAGCAGAAGCTTTCCGTGGAAGAGGTTGGTATGTCCATATTGAACAGCAATCTCGAGGAGCTCGGGTTTGAAAAGTCCTTCGACAGCGAAAGAATGTTCCACCTTTTGTTAGAAGGGGAACTGGATACGATAACAAACATGCTTGCAGGAAAACAGGACGCATTAAAGTCGTGGTAGCATGATAAGCCAGATAATAATGAAGAACTGGAAGACGCATCTGGAATCAAACCTTATATTCTCCGGCGGCACCAACGCCATACTAGGAAACATGGGCACTGGCAAGAGCTCGCTGCTGGACGCGATGTGCTTCGCCATGTTTGGGACATTCCCGGCGCTGCAGTCGAAGAAGATAAAACTGGACGACATAATAATGAGAAGGCCTTCGGAGAAGAACAGGGCAGAGGTGCAGCTTTTCCTGACAATGGACGGCAAGAGCTATGCTGTGAGAAGGGTGGTCGACAGGGGCAAAGGAACCTCGCATTCGGAGATAAGGGAGGACGGGCGGCTTCTTGAGACGAATGCCTCGAGGGTCACGGAGATCGTGGAAAAAATACTGAAGACCAACTACGAGATATTCAGCAAGGCCATCTACTCCGAGCAGAACAATCTGGACTACTTCCTGACATTGGGAAAGGGGCAGCGGGTCAAGAAGATAGACGAGATGCTGATGATAGACAAGTTCGAGTCTGTGAGATCCAACTGCGTGACAGTGTACAACAGGCTGGGCGACAAGAAGGCTGCCCTACAGGACGCCTTGGGCGAGATGAATGTAGAGGACACAGAGGCCAAAGTGATGGGCATGGAAGAATCTATAGGAAAGCTGAAAAAGGATGCCGAGGAGCTCGGCAAAAACCTGGAGTTCATCACTGTCAAGAAGGCAGCTGTCGAAAAAGAAATGAAAGACGTTTCTGAAGTATCGGAGAAAATAGACGACATCAGGAGGAAGAAAGCTGTGTCGGAATATGTGTTGGAAGAAACATCAAGACAGGTATCGGAATTGGAGATAGATCTCACGGGCCAGAAAGGCGTGGATGTCGAGACTGTGAGGAAGACGAAGATGCTTATATCAGACTTGGAGGTCCGCATAAAGGATTGTAACATAAAAAGGGACAGGCTTTTGTCCAGCCTGGCAGAGAAGAAGAGCAAGGCCGAATCTCTGGGGGAGGCTGTATCAGAGCTTTCGGTGGATGTGGAGCACAAGGCCGGGGCGCAGGAAGAGCTGGACAGCTACAAGAACGCCATAGGCACTGACATCGAAAAGGAAATCAAGGCAAAGAACGGCCTGCTGAAAGACAAGAACTACGAGACAGCCTCCGCCAGAAGCAAGATAACAGAACTTGAATCGGCCGTCGACCATCTTTCAAAGTCCGGAAGCAAGTGTCCAATATGCGAGAAGAAGCTGGGCGAAGACGTCAAGAAATCTCTTGTAAGGGACAAGAAGCAGCAGATTTCGCTGCTGGAAGGCTATCTGCCGAAGCTGGAGGGCGAGAAAAAGAAGATAGAAAAGGAAATAGACGGCCTGACCGAGACGTGGAAAAGGATACAACAGCTGGAGATAAAGACTGGCGACCTCGGCAGACTGAAGAAGAGCATGGAGGACAAGAAGGAACAGATGAAAAGGCTGGCTGGCGAGATAGACTATGAGGCCAAGGTTTTGAAGGACATGGATGACACCCTGGCCGAGCTTACGAAACGCCTGGACAAGCACAGGACGGAAAAGGAGCGCATGGAATCCCTGCAGATAACGTTCAAGGACCTTTATGAGAAAAAGAAGAAAGCAGAGGAACTGAAGGGCGTACTTCAAAAGATATCATATATCCTGAAAATCAGCGAAGCGAAGCTGGAAGGCAGGAAGCTCGATGACATGCGAAACGATCACAGGAA
>CAYJRO010000007.1:0-333 GCA_964372425.1 uncultured archaeon | reverse complement strand
GAAACTTTTGGTGATGGAAGCGGAGCACAGGACGGAACTGAAATCCAGGCATGAGATGCTGGCAAGGGACCTGGCGGTGTTCGGCGAGTTCAGCAGGGAGCTCGAGAGATGGAAATCCTTGAAGGACGATGTCAGGCGCCTTGAAAAGACTGCACTGGACATGAAGATATTCGAGAAGGCGCTTTTAGCCACCCAGGACGAACTCAGGAAACAGTTCGTCGAGACAGTCAACTATACCATGAACCGCCTCTGGACCACTCTCTACCCCTACGGCGACTTCGTGGAGGTGAGGATGCACATAGAGGACGGCGAATATGTGCTGAAGCTGCTATC
>CAYJRO010000006.1:10855-15006 GCA_964372425.1 uncultured archaeon | reverse complement strand
CTACGAAGCACGCCTTGCATTTGGTGCACATGGCAGTCAGGTTGCTCTGGCAGGTGGCGCCTGAAAAAGTCCTGCCTCCGGAGACGAAGTTGTTGTAGACCAAGTAGCCTACCAGAGACATTACAATGATAGCTATCACAAGAAGCACGATCTGGTCGCTGGCTAGGCCCCTCATAATATGTAAATTTGGCTCTTTATGATTATAAACCTTTCAGAACGTTTTATTCAAAACAACCACTAATTATTTATAGGAAAGGTGCTCTCATCTTGAAGACACACATAACCAAGCTCACAGTACAGGGATTCAAAAGCTTCAACAAGAAGATATCGATACCGTTTTCTCCGAGTCTTGTTCTAGTTACCGGGCCGAACGGTTCGGGGAAGAGTACACGGTGGGACACGGATGTAATACTCGGCAACGGATCCATAAGGCCAATAGGAGAGATAGTAGAAGACAGCCTCAAAAACAACAGCAGCATCCAAAGGATAGAAGACGGCTTTATGACATTCGAAAATCCCGAGCAGCTGGAGGTCTTGGGTGTAAACCCCTACACCATGAAAATAGAAAAAAAGAGAATACTGGCATTCATAAAAAGAAGAGGATACGAGCATCTGTTTGAAATAGAGACTGCAACTGGCAAAAGGGTTGTCACGACTGGCGACCACCCGCTTATTATTTTCAGAGACGGCTCGCTGCTTTCCGAAAAGATAGAAAATTTGAGGGAGGGGGATTTGGTAGCATCCCCAAAGAAATTAGACTTGGGCAAAACCAGACCCCATTCTCAAGATTTAATGGAGCTGTCCAATTTCGTAAACAAGCACTTCGCAAGATTTCTGGGCTATGTGATCAGCGAATCTTACACAACCAGCAACCAAATACGCTTTTCAAATCACGACGCGGATTTAGTGAACGATTTTATAAAAACAGTTAGAAAACTGAACCTTCCATATAAACTATACAAATACGGTAAAAACTTCGTCGTTTCTGTCTATTCAAAACAAGTATCCGGCATGATACATAATATTTTGAAGCTTGAAAAAATACGCTCCGGAAACAAACACATACCTGAAATCCTTCTGTTTGCAGAGGAAAGACTTGTGGTAAATCTGCTGTCGTCTTTATTTGACGGCGACGGGTATGTTAGGAAAGACGTGCCTGCTATAGAGTATGCCACAAAAAGCGAGAAACTGGCCAAGCAAATCCAATTCCTCTTGTTGCGGTTGGGGATAGTTTCCAGGATAAAGACACGCTACCAGAGGGCTAAAAATTCCAGACATACCAAAAAGCCCTACTTCTACCTGTATGTCACTGGCAAAGAAAACTTGGAAATATTCAAAGAGAAGATAGCCTTGGTATCAAAGGGCAAAGTAGAGAGGTTGGATTTCCACACTAGTAGCAGAATGAAGCCACAGAGAAATCGGGAAGACGTTCTGCCGAAAGATGTGAATAAAATAACCAAGACCTTGGTGAGCCTGTTGGGGCTAAAGGTCAAAAAATTGAGAAAAAACTACCCAAGCCTAGCAGCGTATTGTGAGGATAGATGCCACCCAACATTGGACGGCTTAAAGAAGATTCTGCCGCTATTTTACGCCAAATATGAGAGGCTAGGCGGGAGCCTGAAAAATATTAAAGTGGATAGATACACATTGTCCGGCACATTGGACATGCTGAGCATAAGCCAAAGTTACGCATCGAGACAGATTCGCCATAACTTGGAAGCCACGGGCAGCGGGCGTATATGCGGCAATTTCTACACCAGACCCGAAAATATCAATAACTTGTACATATTTGTCAAAAGAGAGCTGGAAAAAAGGCTCGCATCCTCAAAATACCTCCTGCAGACACTGGATAAAATCACGTCCTCTGACATATTCTGGGAGAAGATAAAATCCATACAAAAAATCAAGGGAGAGGAGTGGGTGTACGACCTGTCCATACCGGAGTGCCACAACTTCATAGGAAACCTGCTCTTTGTACACAACAGCAACATAATAGACGCCATAGCTTTCGTTCTGGGCAGGACTTCGGCAAAGTCGCTGCGTGCAGACAGGCTGAACGAGCTCATCTTCCACGGTTCCGAGACAAGAAAGGCGGCCGACTACATGTCCGTAAGCATACATTTTGACAATTCAAACAAGGCCTTCCAGGCAGAGGAGCCGGAGGTCTTCATAACAAGGAAGGTGAACAGGACAGGGGTATCTGTTTTCAAGCTGAACGGCAAGACCGTGAACAAAGAGAAGATAATGGAATTCATGTCTTTTGCCAGGATACATCCCGAAGGCCACAACATCGTACTGCAAGGGGATATAACCGAGATAATAGAGACAAGCCCTCTGGAAAGGAGGGAGATGATAGACGAGATATCAGGCATAGCCGAGTATTCGGAGAAGAAAGGTAAGGCTATGAAGGACCTCGATGCGGTGGATGTCAGGCTGAAAGAGGCGGAGATACTCATAAATGAGCGTTACACAGTTTTCAAAAGGCTGGAAAGCGAGAGCTCGGCCGCCATTAGATATCAGACATTGCAGAAGAACTTGCAGCTGCTGAAGGCATCCCTTTCAAAGAAGAAGCTCGACGTTGCCGATGCCAACTACCAGAAGCTTCTGGATAGCATATCCGGGCTCGAGACCGATGTTAAAAACATAAACACAGAGGTAGATGTTACTGAAAAGAATATCTCCGACTACGAGGACGAGCTCCGAAGGATAGCCAACAAAGTCATAGAGATTTCCAAGAGCATGCAGAAGGACAGAGAGGCTTCCGAACTAAGGACAAGGCTGATCATTAAAAAAGACAAGTTGGCATACAGCTTGCGGGAGGTTGAAAGGCTGGACGACCTGATAAACAGGCTTCAGGTCATAGAAAGCAGGGGATTGGAGATGACCGGATCACTGCCATTCGCTGTGAGAGCTGTCCTGGATTCCAAGGCAAGCGGCGTCCACGGAGCCATCATGAATTTGATAAAAGTCAAGGAGGAGCACAGGCTGGCAGTGGAAGTGGCTGCAGGACACCATCTTTATGATATCGTAGTGGACAACGACGATGCGGCCAAGTATTGCATAGAATATTTGAAAAGGGAGAGGATAGGAAGAGCCACGTTCATACCTTTGAACAAGATAAGGTCTTTCGGTATAGAGGACGACAAACTGCTTAGGGCCAGCGGTGTGATAGGTCTGGCTTCGGATCTTGTGAGCTTTGACAGCAGGTTCTCGGCAGCCGTGCAGTTCGTGCTAGCCAACACGCTGGTGGTGGAAGACTTGAAGACTGCCCAGTCCATAGGCATAGGAAAAGCTAGGATGGTGACACTTGAGGGGGATTTGATAGAAAGAAGCGGAACCATGACCGGCGGCCATTTCAAGCATGCCGAAAAGATGAAGAAGGCGGGAGAGAGCATAGACGAGTATGTTGGCCTGAAAAGCAGGCTGAAACAGGAGATGGAGACCTTGCAGAAGGAGATAGCGGAGCTAGAAAGCTCCTTGCAAAAATATTCCATGCCATCCGAAGAGAAGGGGCTTAGCGATCTGGAGAGCAGAAGGATAGATTTAGAAAGCAAGCTCGATTCCCTCACAGAAAGGAGAAGAGTCCTTTATGAGAAGAAGCTGAACACGCAGTCCGACTTGAACAGGGGAAACATACAGAAGGCCAGGCTGGAAGCCGACCTAGAGACACTTGGGATAGAGGTGCAGCAATACGGCCAGATGGAATACCTGGACGAGAAGATAAGCTTGATGGACAACCAGCTGAAAAAGACCTTCGAGGAGCTGAGCTCCATAGGTCCCGTGAACTTCAAGGCCATAGAGGACTTCGATAAGTTCAAGACGGAGTTCGACTCTTACAAAATCAAGTATGAGAAGATACTGGAGGAGAAAAACGCCGTGCTGAAGATGATAGAGGAGATAGAGCAGAAAAGGAAGGAGGTGTTCTACAAATGCCTGAACGAGTTGAGCACACACTTCAACGAAGTCTACAGCAAAATAACTGGCGGCACCGCAGGCCTGTCCCTGCAAAATTCAGAAGATTTGGAGAGCGGTCTCTTGATAGAAGCGAGCCCGCCTGGCAAGAGGCTTACCAACATAGACTCCCTGTCTGGCGGCGAGAAAACCATAGTAGCCATATCATTCATTTTTTCCATACAAAAGTACAGGCCGGC
>CAYJRO010000006.1:6141-10845 GCA_964372425.1 uncultured archaeon | reverse complement strand
ACTCGCCTTCTGCGACGACCCCGCGGTCAACGAGGCCCCGTTCTACGTGATGGACGAGATAGATGCCGCCTTGGACAAGGATAACACGGAGAAGGTGGCCAGGCTCCTGAAGGAATTCTCCAAGAACGAGCAGTTCATAATCATAAGCCACAACGACGCTACGCTGAAGCACGCAGATTCGCTATTCGGCGTTACCATGCTGGAGGGTGAGTCGAAGATAATAAGCCTGAAGATGCCGGAGAAGTGACATCATGGAAGAGGAAAACATATTGAAGATAGTGATAGAGAAGCAGAGCTGGGAAGAGATAATCTACTACATAGTCAACGTGGAGAACATGGATCCCTGGAACATAGACCTGATAAAGCTGACCGGGGGGTTCCTCAAGTTCCTGCGCGCGGCCAAGGAGGTCGATTTCAGGATACCCGCGAAAGTCGTTTTTGTCGCAGCAATACTGCTAAGGCTAAAGTCAAACTACCTGTCGATTTTCGAGGAGGAAGAAGAGGAGGAAGTACAGCAAAAGCCGCTCGTGTACGAGGAGCCGCCCGATTTGCTAGCATTGGGCATACCTCTGAAAAGGGTTCCTAAGAGGCAGATAACCTTGGAGGAGCTGGTGAGTGCTTTGAGAAAAGCCGTCGAAGTAAGAGAAAAGAAGGATGAAAGAAAAGTAAGGCTGAAACAGGCGCTACAGGCCAGGATAGCCGAAGAGGAGGACATAGAGAAGAGGCTGGAAAAGATAATGGCAGAGATAGAAACGATGATCAAAAAGCTTAATCAGAACAAGGTGGAGTTCAGCAGGCTTGTCAAAAAATGGGACAGGAAGACAGTCATCTACAATTTCGTCCCGCTGCTTCATCTGGAGCAGAAGGAGAAAATTGCCACTGAGCAGGAAGACTGGTTCAAGGAGATATTGATAAAGAAGGCAGAACCACAAAAGCAGCAAGAAGAGATTTCGAAAGGATAAATATTTTCCTCAATCATCTTAATTTAGATATAAATGTCCAATGTGACGGCTGTTAGGTTCGGGAAAGACGGGGGTGTGATAATGGCTGACTCCGTGGCTATGAAGCCCTCAGAGGACAATCTTTACAGGCACTCCAAACTTTTCAAGGTAGGAAACTCTGCGGTAGGCTTTGTAGGCTCCGCTTCTGACGCCGAGCCTTCTATAGAAGAATGCATGAGATCCTATTCCAACAAGACAGTCGACAAGCTAGCGGATAGAATAAGAGATTTGTCCAACGAAAGGAGGAAAAGAGAGTTCGAGGAGATGTACCTCAAGCCGAAGGGACTGTCTTTCAAATCTATCACAAAAGACCTTTACGATGATTATGTAAAAAACCCGTTCTTCCAGGCCACTTTCATCTTACTTGGGTTCGGCGAAGACGGCGCCAAAATTTACATGGTCGACAGACTCGACGAGGCCGCATATTCGCCTTCTTATATGTCTTATGAGGCGGGCGAGTTCTTGTCCTACGGCTGTGGCGACGAAATAGTTAGCAATGCCCTCTGCAATTACATAAACAGAAGAGGGTACCCCACAGACAAAAAAGAAACCTACGGCCTGCTGCTGTTCGCTTTTAGCAAGATAAACATAAAGGAGCACATATCAAGACCTTATGATGTTTTTATATCTGAAAACGGCGTTACGAGAAACATACCAAGGGAACTGAATGAACTCAATGCGAAGCTTTTAGAGTTGACAGAAAGGAGTATTGTAGATAAAAAAATATTGGAAGATTCCATGGAGGCCACCGTCAGATATGCGCCTTTTGGTTCTGTGATTAGTTTGGTATTGGAAGATTTGAGAGGAAAGGAATCAGAAATAATCACCAGCCTCTTGAGTGTTCCAAGAGTTTGAGGAGGATATCGGCATGGCGGGTAGTATAATAAACAAGACGGTCATAAACAAAACCACTTTCGATAACGGACTTACCATAATTGATGAAAAAATACCGGGCATACAGAGATATGCTGCGTGCGCCATTTATCTTGTCGGGACAGCCGACGACCCGACAGGCAAGAGCGGCCTGCACCACAATATAGAGCACATGATTGGCGAAAAAACACCAAAATACCGTGACTGGACTGGCGTGTTGGATGCCGTTCAGTCCAGAGGAGGATCCATTGACTTTTACATCGGCCCCGAATATACTACATTTTCTGTAGATTCTCCGAAAAAACACTTCCCGAAAGCAGTAAGGATACTTTGCGATGTTTTGACCACCTCAGAGTTTGATACCAAAGTAATGAAAAAACAGGCCGCTATAATACGGCAAGAGATAAAGAACGACAGAAACCCCCTGACCAACGATCTGGAGTTCCACACCACGCTAACCATGTCCGAGGAAAAAAAGGTAGATGTCCCCAGGATGGTCTACAGCAGTTTGTTAAAAATCTTATATGACGGAAACCCGATAACAAGGGACGTGGCTGGGACTTTAAGCAGCCTTAGCAACATCACACTTGGCGACATAAGGGAGACATATGAAAAAGAATACGCCCCAGACAACATGATAGTTTCGGTAGTTAGGGGAAGGTCTGACAAAAGATTCTTTAGAACGCTTGAAAGCTACTTCGGAAATATGGATAAAAAGTCTGTCAAGCCCGAAAGAAAAATACCCAATCCGACTCAAAAGAGGGAGCATGTGACCAAAAAGAGCTACGCCACGAACCAGTGCTTGTTGTCGACGGCATTCAAATTGGAGCCTTTGAAGACCCTGAAGGAGCTGGGATCATTGGAGATTTTGAACGAGATAATAGACGACAGGCTGCAGGATGTTCTGAGGGAAAGCAGGCAGTATTGCTATTCCCCGGACTCATATTTTGACGTAGGGCTTACATATGGTTTCCTGTGTTCGCAGGCTCTGGTTGACACCAAGAATGCGGCTCAAGCAGAGGAATCTGTCATGAACGAGATGCAGAAGCTCAAAGAAGGCGAGATTGACAGGGGCAATTTCAGGTCAAACAAGAATTACGTCAGAGGCATGGCGGACAAAAAACTTTCTGGCAATTCCGACGACCTGGCTGAACACAACGCTTTCATGTACTTGCTGACTTCCGAAACCGTTTCTCCGAAGGTAGAAATAGATGCAGTCAAGGAGATTAGCCTTGATGACGTGGCGGCTTTTGCCGACAAATATTTGAATACAGATAAGGCAGTCACGTTCAGACTGCTTCCAAGAAGGGTAGCATAAGTATTTTCCTGAAAACTGCGAATATATATTATGGACAAAAGGGCCCTTTTGGAGGCAGCGCTGTTCGTTGCTGACAGACCACTTTCTTTGGAAAAGCTGTCGTCGGTCCTGGATGCGACTAACAACGAGACCGTTTCTACTTTAGAACAATTGAAGAAAGACCTCACCAAAACCGACAGAGGCTATGAACTTGTGGAAACTCCGGAGGGCTATGAGCTCAGGGTCAAGGTCGAGTACAGGGAAAAGGTAGTTAGGCTTGCGCCGCTCGCAGACCTTAGCGACGGCATGATGAGGACGCTGGCACTCATCTCAGCAAAGCAGCCCATAAAACAGTCCCTCATAGTAAGATACCAGGGGAACAAGGCTTACGGCTATATAGAAAACCTGGAGGAGAGGGGCCTGATAAGGACCGAGAAGTTCGGCCGCACCAAGCTCGTGACGACTACACCGGATTTCGAGCGGTATTTCGGCAAGAGCGCAGATGAAGTGAAGGACATGCTCATCAGAAAGCTGGAAGAGCTGAAAGGATAAATATCCCAATTTTACAATTGATAACTATGCCGAGGCCGAGCTGGGACGAGTATTTTATAGGGCTTACAAGATCTGTGGCGGAACGCGCTACTTGTGACAGGGGCAAGAGCGGTTGCGTGATAGTCAAAGATAAGAGAATACTGTCTACCGGATATGTTGGTTCGCCGCCTGGAATGCCTCATTGCGACGAAGTGGGTCATCTGATGAAAAAAGTCTTAGATGAGGAGGGAAACATGACAAGCCACTGTGTAAGAACAATACATGCCGAGCAGAACGCGATAATGCAGGCCGCCAAATTCGGCATATCCATAGAAGGTTCTACGATTTATGTAAAGATGGAGCCCTGTGCGATTTGCGCGAAGATGATTGTGGCCGCCGGGATCAAGCGAGTTGTGACCGAAAAAAGATACCATGCCGGAAAGGAGACCAGGGAGCTTTTCAGACAGGCTGGAATAGAACTTATGGTTTTGAACGACGAAGTGGAAGAATACGAAAACCAGTAGGATTCTCGCCACCAATAAATTTATTTGCCAAAATTCATAATAACACTAATGAAAATAATAGGACTTAGTGGCACCATAGGTTCTGGCAAGCAGGAAGTCAAGAACATGCTCATGGAGAAGCTCGACTGCCGCTATGTGACCTTGTCCCAGATAATCCGCGACGAGATCGAGAAGAGGAAGGCCGCCTACAACAGGATGAGCCTGCAGGACGCTGGCAACGAGATGAGGAAAAACTACGGTGCCAAGATACTTGCTTTTCTTGCCGTGGAATACATGCCGACAGATAAGATTATTATCATTGACGGTATAAGAAACCCAGCAGAAGGTTCATATTTAAGGGAAAAATTCGGAGGCAATTTTATCTGGGTGGGAGTAGATGCACCAGTAGAAGTCAGGTTCAAAAGAGCTGTGGAAAGACAGCAGCACAACGATCCAAACACCTATGAGGAGTTCCTGAAGCTGGACCAGCGCGGGCTGG
>CAYJRO010000006.1:0-6131 GCA_964372425.1 uncultured archaeon | reverse complement strand
CCTGTATATGGGCAGCAGACAAAGAAGTGCATCGAGATGTGCAATCTGGTGATAAGCAACGATGGCAGCTTAGAACAACTTAGAGATAAGGTTACTGAGATATTGGACAAAATTATGAAAAATTAAAAAAGCAAAAACTACTCGGAAGCGGTCTCTTGCTTGGTTGGGGAAGTTTTTCCACGATTATTTTCTGGCGTCTGGGTTTTTGCTCTGGACTGCAGTTCCACCAAATATTTCTGCATCTCTGTCGCTCCGGTCAAATCTCCAGTCTTTATCCTTCTGGTTTCTTCTTTGACAGCGGCGCGTATTAGGTATCCTAGAGGCATACCCGTTTCTTCTCCCCATGCGATTGCCTCAACGAAATTTTTACTCTTATACCTTCTCTGGAACTCCTTGGTTGCACTCCATTCTGCAAGCTCCTTCAAATCCCTTTTCACAGCCCACTTGTAAGCCTCTACATTAGCATTTTTGTCGTCAAGAACGTCCCACCCGTCTACAAGGGGATCTTTTACGTGCCTTTCATCCATGCCCACCTGGGCGGCATATTGTGATGCCGCATCCCACTGACCATTTTTCAGCAAAGAGTCGTACCTTCTCATATGTTTTTTTTCCAGCTTTCTCTGAGATCTTTCCACGTACTTGTCTACTTTACCCACTTCTTTGTCCGGGTCGAATGTCATTTCAATCACTTATTACCTAATCATAGTTAAACTATTTAAACCTTTCGTCGTTGAACAAACTAAACAGTCTTGTGTACAATTTACCAATCTAAAAGTGCCGGTTTCCCGAACAGAAAACGATTTTAAAGCTTTCGGAACCAATAATATTCTTAAGATTTACATGAAGGTAGCAGTGCTTTTCAGCGGCGGGAAGGACTCGACCCAAGCAGTCAAATGGTGCTTGGACAACGGACATGAGGTATCGTGTCTGATTTCTGTGAAACCTAAAGACGGGACGGCCTACCTTTGGCACTATCCCACGGTAGAATGGACAGTCTTGCAGGCAGAAGCCATGGGAATACCTTTGATACTTTTGAAATGCGAGAAGATAGGCTCCAAAGTAGAGGCGGATGAACTTAGGAAAGTCTTCGGCAAGATAAAGGTGGACGCTGTGGTATTGGGCGGTGTAGGCCTTCAAAGAACCCAAATAAAGGAAGTCCAGAGAGTGGCAAAGGAATACGGCATAGACACGCTTGTTCCTTATGGCAAGCTCACATCAGAGCAGCTTTTGACCGAGGAGATTAACTCAGGATTGAAAATAGTCATGACAGACGTTGCCACGGACGGCCTAGGAATTGACTGGATAGGCAAGCCAATCGATTCTAATACATTTGAAGAGCTAAAGTGGAGAAGTGAGAAATTCGGGTTCGATATATTGCTCGAAGGTGGATCAGGAAATACATTTGTAGTAGACGCGCCTTTCTTCAAGAAAAGGATAGAATTCAAATCTGTAGAAAAAGTTTGGGACAATGCTACCAGCAGCGGATATTTGAAAGTCAATGACGCCGTTCTAGTACCAAAGACTGATTTTTAAATCTGAAATACCCTAAAACATACTTTATGCCATTCGATATAAAACACGAAATACAACTGAAGATTATACGTGACCTATCCCTTGTAGAATCCATGACTTACTCTAAATTGAAGGGTAAAACAGTTTCTGGCAAGTTCGCCTTTCACATTAACATGCTTCTGAAAGAAGGCATCGTGGAAAAATATGGTAAAAAGAAATACAGGCTTTCAAAGCTCGGGATGCAGTTGCTGCCCTATTTCGACATATCCAGCATGTCTTTCAGGACACAGCCCCTGATAGTAGTTACGGTTCTGCCATTCAAGGGCAAGCAAGTGCTTTTGAATAAAAGAACGAAGGAGCCGTTTTTAGGCTATTACAGCACGCCGGACAAGGTCATAGGAAAGAAGGAGCATATATATAGTGCAGCCGGCGACATCTTGGATAAAATCGGTCTATCTTCTAAAAAAGTGGAACTATCAGGCATAATAGAGAGCAGTGTGATTGGAGACGACGATTCCCACTATATAATTTTTGTATTTTCTGCGAAAGACTGCGATGGCAAAGTCAAACAGCTTAAGCTAAGTTCTTACGAGTGGGTAGACTCGGGCAACATTGAAAATGTGAGATGTATACCAGACGTAAATATCATGATAGACAGGATAAGAGGCAATAAACTGTTCTACACAGAGACGTCCGTTATGTCCAAAAACAGGAAGTATAGGGTTGTTGATACTAAAGATAGGCTCTGACCAGAGAAACTTTAACATTTAAATACTTATGCAGACACCATTATTTTGTAAAGTCAACTTTACAAAGTGATACAAATGGATGACACCGAGGGAAAACTCAAGATAATAGTCCTGGGTTCCATCGGCTACGGCGGCATAGACTACATAAGAAGGATGTATGACATGTTGGAAAGAGAAGGATACGACGTCATAAAGCACATATTCGAGAATGGTACGGACTATACTGATATCACGGACATCAGGCACGAAAGAGACCTGTCTCGCAGGATATGCGAACACGACTTGGAATATGTCAGCAAAGCCGACATACTGGTAATTCTCGGAGGCAAGCCCAGCTGGGGGACGGCCATGGAAGAGTACAAAGGGAAAGCCGTCGATGGCAAGACCACGATACTGTTGGCCAAAGACCCGTTGCCAACGCCGCGGCCCATAAATTACGCTGATTATGTTGTAGATAGCGAGGAAAAATTGACGGAACTTTTACGAAATATAAAAGTTGATAAAAATGACTGATGATGACAAGCCAAAAATAAGAGAAGAATTGTGGGACATCATTATAATAAAACTGTTAGCAAAAGGCATTGAAGAATGGCAGAAAGGCGAATGTTCTCGTGACTTCTGGGGGTATAGAACGAAGCTGGCAACTTGCAGGAACGGCGATTACAGAGTCTCCTTGTATAGGACAGATAACGACAGAGGGCCAGATTACACAATTTTAAGATTAGATCTCCCGGATGGTTCTATGGAACATTATTATAAAGCAGATAAATTATACAGCCATGTGTATGGTTTGATGAAGGCACAGGAAAAACACAAGGAACATCTAGCAGACGCAAAGAAACAGAACTGCATCAACGATTTGGAAGAGCAGCTAAAATCTTTATCAACACAGCAATAATTGTTATCTATGGAAAAAGGAATAGACCTCCATACACATACAAGATACTCAGACGGCAAGCTTTCTCCCAGAGAACTTCTGAACATGGCAAGAGAAAAGAACCTCGGGGCAATAGCAATAACAGACCACGACACTCTGGACGGCTTCAAGGAATACCTCAGCTACGGGGAGGACTTTGGTCTGGAAGTCGTGCCTGGGATAGAGTTCGGTGTGAAGAACGAAAAGGAAAGGCATCTATCAGAAGTGCATGTTCTTGGCTATCTTGTAGATTATAAAGATGAAGCCTTTTTGAGAACACTGGACAAACTGAACGAATCAAAGGACAAGTGGCTGTACGACCAGGTGAAAATCCTGAACGACAGCGGCTTCAGCCTGACCGTGGACGAGGTGAAAGAAGTAGCTGACGCTGTGGCGAGGAGGCCGCATGTGTGGAAAGTCATACAGAGGAACAACCCCAACAAAATAACCATGGACGAGTTCTTCAGGAGGACCAGCTTCGGTGGCGACATGTACGTCCAAAGGGGCTTCGAGCTGAGCCTAGAGGACTGCATCAAGCTGATAAAAGACGCAGGAGGAATATCCATGCTGGCTCATCCGGGATTTTACGACATCGACATTGTCATGAGGCACGCGGTTAATGCTGGTATAAACGGCATAGAAGTAAACTACAACTACAGCGGCTTTGGCGAAAGCAAGTCCCAGGAAACCGTGAACCGGATAAACAGTCTGGCAGAAAGATACGGCCTTTTGAAGACAGGCGGCTCTGACTTCCACGACAACGTTCATGGCAACGACTTGGGCAGCGTGCATGTTCCTTATAGCTTTCTAGAGGAAATGAAAAGGGTTAGGCAAAGTCACTGACCGCTTCTAGCCCTTACAAGATAATATCCAATATCCAGCCTTATTGTTTTACTAAAGCCCTGCGTCCCGCTCGGCCCGCCGAACATAAAACCATATTTGTCTTCTAGCTCCTTGTCGTTGCCATATGCTGGCAACTGCGCTTCACTCTGTTGCTGGTCGGCTTTCTTCTTCCTTTTAAATTCCTGTTCTGACATACTAGCACCTTAAATCAATTTACAACATAAACTTTATAAACCCAGCTGATCATGCTTTCAGGCCTCCTCCGTGTTGAAATCTGTCGTTATCTCAGCCTTCGTGATATCTGTGTCAAACAAATCAAAAGTTATTTTCATCGGCGTACCCCTGTAATTTACCACAGCCATTCCCCAGTCCATTTTACTTACATTTTCCTTGTGGGTTCGCATTATATTCGACCTGAGCCTTGCTCTTGTGTCCGATGGCGGGGTTTCAAGCGCGCGCATTATCTGGGCGTCTGTAACCAGCCTGTCAATCTTGCCCTCGTTTTGCATCCTATAGTAGCCGCTCCTTCCTTCCCCGTCCCGCATGTTATCAATCTCGTGGTAGCTTTTTGAAATTGCAAACAGTTCTTTTAGCGTAGGCATACGACCGTGCTCCTTTTCCCAGTCTCTGGCCATTTCATCCAGATATTTCGGTTTTATCCAGCAGTCCAGCTTTCTGGCAATGCCGCCAACCCTTTTATACTCTAAATCCTTCAGCACAACCTTCCACATGTCAAGCATCATCTGATCGACATCGTCTAATACATAGCCATCTTCTATGGGGTCAAGATAAGCCCACTGTATTTCAACAGGACTCATTTGCGCATCTGTGCCGCTTGATCTTATTAAAAGCCTCATATCAGGATTTTTGAAATATCCATTAGATAGTTCCATGGCGCGCATAACCCCATACCCGCGTACAACTCCGCACATGTCAATGCCTTCGTGGAAATCTAGATCAGGCTGTTTCCCGTCTTCAAACAGCCTTAAAATCATGGAAGTGGGCCCATGCTTCAGCGCTATAGAAGTTTCCGACATGTTGCCGTCGCCCGCCACCACATGGAGCCTGGAATGCTCTTTGGAATGGCTTTCATCACGCTTGTTGTATATGGCTCTGTCCAGTTCTGTGGCGTCTTTGCTGGCATCCGATTTGAAGAATTGCGCCCTTGGCCATATTATATAGAAGTCTCGGAAATCCACCACCTTGTCCTCCATATCCTTTTCTAAACGAATATCCCCAGCGCCCGTGTAGATGCTCCTTGTTACCAGATGGGGTATTAAATTCCTGTAACCCTCTGTATTCATCCTTTGGAAAGCTTTTCTTTCCATCATGTAGTTCTCGTGATATCCAGCAGACTTGTGGTCGAAGGTGCAGCTGTCCTTTAGAACAAACACCTTTTCTGTAGTGCCCCTTTCTTTGGAAAATTTTTGGTACATCATTCTAATATAATCCACAATCCTTTCCATAGCCTTCTCATAAATCAGCAGGTCTATGGTGTTGGTGGTTTCTGGTGTAGATATTTCAACTCTGTTGCAGTCCCAGTAAAGCCTTCCCTGATTTGATAAGAACTCCATATATATATTTCCAGGCAATGCGCTGAACCTGCTGTTTCTAACCATTTGAATTATTTCCTTCGTCCTTGGCTGCTGCAGGCTTGCGTCGAACCTGTCAAGATTCTCGCTGTTCTTCTTAGACACGTATGTGGCAAGTTCTGATTCCGAACCCATCACCCTAGGCATCGTTACCATAGAAGATCACCTACCCGAACATGCCGCCAGTTTTCTGGGATTGGTTGGCTTCCATATCTTCTTTCATGAGCTCTTCTTGCCTTTTAATGAACTCGGCCGCCGTAGCCACGCCACCCGTTTTCATGATATTGTGTAGTGCACTCACCAGATATCTTTCTTTTATTCTATAGTCTTTGAAATCTGTATGATATTCGTCCAGAGCCCTCTCCACTACAGAACGCCATATGTCGCCTGAAATAGCTGTGCGATACATTGCCGTATCTTTGTTTTTGTCGCTGTAAACAACATCCAACAGATTATTTATAATCGCTCCTCTGGCTTTCTCATAGCTCCCATATTTGTTAGTTTCTGCCAAGTCTATAG
>CAYJRO010000005.1:0-15803 GCA_964372425.1 uncultured archaeon | reverse complement strand
GAGGACGTCTTCCACAGCTTCGGAAAATACCAGTTCAAGGTGAAGACCCATGCCATACCGGGCAGATACAACAAGATATGGTTCATACCTCAGGAAGAGGGCAACTATACCATACAGTGCTACGAATTGTGCGGCTCAGGCCATGCTTTTATGAAGGCAGACTTGGTAGTCATGTCAACAGAAGATTTCAATGACTGGTACAACAGCCTTGAGTCAAAGGTGATTTCAGCATGAGCAACAATGAGCTTCCGCCAGCATGGTCTATAAAGAGATGGCTGTTCACCACAAACCACAAGGACATAGGCATACTATATCTGGTCACCGCTATCTACTTCCTTATCGCGGCAGGCTTCCTCGGTATACTTATAAGGACTCAGCTTGTAGCTCCGGAGAACAACTTCCTGCTGGCTGGCTCGTTCAACCAGGCTGTGACTGTGCATGGCATGCTGATGGTGCTCTGGTTCCTCTCGCCGTTCGCCTTCGGGTTTGCCAATTATTTCGTGCCGATACAGATAGGGGCAAAGGACATGGCTTTCCCGCGGCTTAATGCATTAAGCTACTGGTTCTACCTTTTCAGTGGAATACTGCTTCTTGTGAGCTTCTTCTTCACTTCCGCCCCGGACACGGGATGGACGCTCTATGCGCCGCTCACATCGGCAAAATACACACCCTTCACGGGTTTCGACATAGCTGCAACAGGTTTCATGATGCTTGTCGCCTCGGTCACGATGGGGACGATCAATTTCATAGTGACAATCTTCAGGATGAGAGCTCCGGGCATGAGGCTGATGAACATGCCTCTCTTCACATGGTCCATACTTATAACAACTTTCATGATGCTCTACGCTTTCCCATCGCTGATGGCAGGACTGATAATAATATTTTCAGACAGGACGCTTGGGACCATTTACTTGACGTCCGTTGAAGGAGGCTCGATCCTCTGGGACCACATCTTCTGGTTCTTCGCGCATCCGGAGGTCTACATAGTGCTTTTCCCCGGATTCGGTGCCATAGGAGACATCCTGACCACTTTCTCCCGCAAGCCGCTGTACGCAAGGAAGTACATCATCTGGTCGATGATAGCGGTGGCCTTGCTGAGCTTCGTAGTCTGGGGGCATCATATGTTCGTGACTGGAATCAACCCGCTGCTCAGGAAGATATTCACGATAACCACCATAGGAGTCTCGCTGCCGTTCGATGTGATAATAATAGCCTTCATCCACACCCTGGTCAAGGGCAGGATAAAGCTGTCCACGCCGGTCTTGTTTGCGATAGGCTCGATACTGCTTTTTGTAATAGGCGGCATCACAGGAGTCTTCCTAGGTTCTAATGCACTTGACTATTCGCTAAGAGGCACCTACTGGGTGGTCGCACACTTCCACTATGTCATGGTGGGAGGAGGCGTGATGTCGCTGATAGGAGCCCTGTACTATTGGTACCCGAAGATGACCGGTAGGATGTACAATGAGAAGCTGGGAAAGCTGCATTTCTTGCTAGCGTTTGTAGGTTTCAATCTGCTATACTTTTCGATGTTCTTCCTCATGGACATGCCGAGGAGGGTGGTGACTTATACGGCAGACACGGGCTGGGGCGGATGGAACATGGTAGCCACAATCGGCTCATACATCTTCGGTCCTTCCATGCTTCTCATGCTCTTCAACCTGTACACGAGCCTAAAGCGCGGGCAGGAGGCCGGTACCAACCCATGGAAGAGCTGGACGCTCGAGTGGGCTACGTCATCGCCGCCACCAGTAGAGAATTTCGAAAGCACGCCAATAATAGGCGACAATGGCATTTCCTTCATGCAACCCACAGAAGCAGCCCACACCATGCACGTCAGCCCGTGGCCTTTCATGATAGCTCTTTCCACATTTGTCTTCCTTTTCGGCATAGCCTTGGGACTTCCAGTATTGTTAGCAGGTGCTGTTCTTGGAGCTATAGCTCTTGCTGGATTAGGGATGGAAAAGTTTGTCTCGCCAGAGCCTTCTGCAGGCGAGCGATGGCCTTTCGAGAAAGTCAGCAAGATGAAGCTGGGCGTGTGGATATTCCTGGCTTCGGAAATAGTTTTGTTCGGAGTCCTGATAGGGGCTTACAGTGTAATGAGGAATAATTCCGAATTCTGGCCGCAGGCAGGGGAGATACTTGACATCAGGCATGGGGCAATCAACACGATGGTGCTTCTTACGAGCAGCTTCACCGCCATACTTGCGCTGGACTTCATCAAGAAGAACAGCAGGATGGGGCTGCTGATAGCACTCATAGTCACTCTGGCTCTGGGTGTGTGGTTCCTATTCAACAAAGCCTCAGAGTGGTCGCAACTGCACGATATAGGGTTCACCTTCTCCAGCGAGCTTTCGGGTTCTGTCTACTTCCTTACCACGGGCATACACGGGGCTCACGTGATAGCAGGACTGGTGATGCTAATATACCTGATAACAAGGACCGCGAGGAAGGAATTCAGCAAGGACAATTATCATGCCGTCGAGCACTTCGGCCTTTATTGGCATTTCGTGGACATCATATGGGTGTTCCTGTTTCCGATATTCTACCTGCTGTGAGGTGAAAAAAAGATGAGTCTGATAACAAACATTTTGATTTACATCGTGCTGATAGGAGCCACATACGGCGAGCTGCAGATTTTAGACTTGAACCTTGCCTACAATCTTGTGGTGGGCATAATAATAGGACTTGCAGCCGTCAAGGCTTTGCTGATAGCGCTTTTCTACCAGCATCTTAAATCCGAGCCCGTGCACGTCTCGGCATTGATGTTGTTCGGGCTGGTAGGCATCTTGATTTTCATGTACGCTAGCCACATAAGCTTCGGGGGCGTATGAATCATGAACAGCACATCAATCGTAGCACTGGCCGCATTTATCTCAGGCCTGGCCATGCTTGGAGGCATAACTACCATGCTGGTCGCGCCGGACATCTTCATACCCAAAATAGAGGGGCCTGCGGACGTCTTTATAACAGTGAGAGGAGGCGACCTTGATGAGAAGTTCGGATTCGCTTTGGACGGCGATAACCTCACAACCCCCGGTCCGATTATCCGAGTCAAGGTCGGAGACCTAGTGAACATCACTTTCATCAACGAAGGCGAGGTGCCTCACACGTTTGCAGTCGTGGAGCAATTGAAGCCCAAGGCAAAGGTGCTGTTCCATGCGAGGATAGGTTCTCCGGCACAGGTGCTGCCGCCCGGTACCATAAAAAGCATCCTGTTCAGGGCAGACAAGGTAGGCGAGTTCCATTACATGTGCGAGGCTCCCGGCCACCAGGATAGGGGCATGCACGGGATTTTTATAGTGGAGGAGTGATGTATGATGAAATCGGATAAACTGCTGCTTATAGGGCTGGTGTCGGTGATTGTGCCGATGCTCTTCTACTGGAAGCTGGCTAACATGCTTGTGATATCCAGCGAGACATTGGGTGTGCTTGAACTGGCGTCCTACACATCTTTGGCATTGGTATTCGCAGGACTCTCAGCCATTTCATATTCCATGTGGCAGTTGATAACAAAACACAACAGTAAGACAAAAGGCATGTTGTCTGCAGTATCACACGTATTGTCGCAGGCTTCATACAAAAGGCTTTTCTTAATCCTGACACTGGCCTACGGTCTTCTGTATACAATACTTTCTGGCATATTTGTCTTTAACCCCGATGTGAATTTCTCGCAGGAATTCCCAGTAGCAATACCTTCTGCTGCCATAGTGGCCTGCTGCGATACCCCTGCCCAGCTACCACGTCTTGTAATATACCTGACTGAGCATGTGGGACTGCTCATCTATCCTTTGAACCTGATGTTCCTCTTCGCTGTATCGCTTCTAGTCGGACTGAACATGACCCTGGCCGTGGTGTCTTTAAGGACTAGTTCTATTGGAAAAAAGAACAGCGCTTACAGTTTATTCGGTGGCTCGGCAGGCTTGCTTGCAGCGTGTCCGGCTTGCGCAGCTCCTGTCCTCTATTCGGCAATCAGCGGCATAGGTACTGTGACTGCAATAACTGCTGCATCTTTTCTGCAAGTGTTCTTTGTTCTGTCTATAGTGCCCATACTTTTAGTTCTGACACTGGTAAATTCCAGAAGACTGGTAGAGATGTTCAATAGCATTTCTTGTTCCTAAACTGTTTCTTCGGTATTTTTAAAAATTAAATAACCCACCGTCAAATAATAAACAGTACAGAGTATGTTTGATTTCCTGAAACTGGACAAGAAGAAAGCAATCAGACTCGCCAACACTTTGGGAGCGCTGGTGATACTCGCATCAATAGGTTTTTTCCTCATGCCAGAAGCCTCGACATCCATCACCGAGCCTCCGAACATCGAGATAACCATCAGAGGGGGGGATTTGGACGACAAGTTCGGATTTGCTTTGGAGGGAGACGAGGAACTTACAACCCCCGGACCGACCATCTACCTTAAGAAGGGAGATGTAGTGAAGCTAACCTTCGAGAACGTGGGCGAGATACCGCACAACTTCGCCATAGTGGAAAGTCTGGAGGATGACGCAAAAGTCCTTTTCAACTCGAGAGCAGGCACGGTATTCAGGACAGTGCCGCCTGGCGAGAGCAAGTCTGTAATCTTCAGGGCAGACAAGGCCGGTGAGTTCTACTACATGTGCGAGGTTCCGGGCCACCACAGGAGAGGCATGCGCGGGGATATTGTAGTGGAGGAATGATAAGATATGAGAATTTTACATGCTTTTGCCAGATTGTCTCTAGTAATTATAGCCGTTTTATCTTTACTGTTGCCGTCCGTATCAGCTCATCTGGGAGCTGTGCATTCCAACCCGATAGAGGGAGCCTATCATGCCGTGATGGTCCTGATAGAAGTCGGGCCTGCCACAGACCTGGAGTTCGCATTCGGTCTTACTTATGCAGATGCGTACCAGGCATTAATCCTAAGCAATGTCGCCATCTTTGCAGCGATATTCGCCCTTATCGCACTCAAGCTCAAAGCTCCCATGCCTCTGGTCTTCGGTGCGCTGTTCGTGATAGCATCATTCAGTACAATGTTCATGGAAGGCATCTTCCAAGACGTCCAGATAGAAAGGCCGTCCATGGTACTCATGCACATGGACGAAAAGATACAGAACCACTTTTATAACTATCCCATCCTGACCAACTTTTCCCAACTCGGCTGGACAGAAAAGGATATCCTGTTCTCGAGGCCCGACCTGGCTGCGGAAAAGCCAATCGACATGACCAACGACCTTCAGCCTAAGGTAGTTGTAGAAGGCAACGAGACAATAAAAGTATTCAGCCTTGTGATATCGGGAGTGGTGAAGGAAATATCTCCAGGAGTGTTCATCGAGGCGTGGGCATTCAACGGCCAGGTGCCCGGACCGACCATGAGGGTGAAGGAGGGTGAAAGGGTAAGAGTGACAGTATTCAACACCAACCCAAAGGCCCACAACTTCCAGCTGAACGGCATTCCTCTTGACGCAGAAAGCGATGCCTTCCCGCTCACAGGCAAGATAATACAGCCCGGGCAGTTCTATACTTATGAGTTCATTGCCAAGAAGGCAGGCACCTACTGGTACAACTGCAACGTCGAGGCCGGTCATCATGTGGACATGGGACTTCAAGGCGTCTTCATCGTGGATCCGGTAGACAAGAACGAGACAGATGTTCAGGAGCGTGTTCTTGTGCTTGACGACTGGGACACAGACCACGCCCACGGCGCTATGGCAGGCTCCGGCCCCTACGGCGCAGGTTACTTCATCCAGGACAGCTCGCCTAGGGAAGTTGTAGCTCTTGCTATGGACACGTACACTATCAACGGCAAGGCCTTCCCACTCACAGAGCCTATAATCATAAAAGAAGTAGGACAGAAAGTGAGGCTGACTTTCGTCAACACGGGCTTCAGCAGATTTACGATGCATCTGCATGGGCATCTTTTCAACGTGACAGACATAGACGGCAACAAAGTCACTGCTCCTTATGTTAGCGACACCATCGACATGGGTCCTGGCCAGAGGTTCACAGTGGAATTCACAGCCGACAATCCGGGTGTCTGGGCGCTGCATGAGCACAGCGGCAAGATGACCACCAGGGGGATAGACTTGGGTGGAGCTCTGACTTTTGTAGTGTACGAGGGACACGAGACACCACAGTATATTAGCCTGAAAAAGGCTGCCGAGTTCTACGTCAGAAGGGTCAGGATAGCTGAGGACCTAGGATTCATGGAGAAGGCTCCTGACAGCTTCGCATCGTCTGTCATGATGTCGGGAGGCGGAATGGGAGGCATGGGGCACTGAGGGATCATTTATGAAAAACAAGATATTGGTAGCAGGGTCTTTGCTTGTATGCATGCTGGCACTGTCACAGCTAGCAGTCGCGCATGTCGAGTCGGGATTCTTCAGGTCCTACACCATAGACGGCTACGAGATAATTTACAGCCGGCAGCCCGTCAGGCCGAATGTGGGCGACACGATAAGGTTCCACATAGAGGTCAAGTGGTGGGACGTAAAAGAAGCCACACAATTGCTTATGCCGCAGGAATTGTACATAGATGTGAGCGAGCCTGGCACGCCAGTGGAAGGACTGGGAGCATTTGTTGACATCTTCAGGGGATACTCGCAGTTCGTAGACCAGAGCAAAGCAGCTCTCCAGGAATACCAAGCCAGGAGGATCTTCATGAGCGAATATGAGCCCGGCAAGTTCGATGCTTTCCTGAAGTTCGACGATCCCGGAAGCTACAAGATAAGATTCCTGCTTACAGACGCCGACAACATCTTCCAGATAGACGTGCACGAAGAGAACCTCCAGATAGAGCCGAAGACTGTGGGGAAACTGTTCGTAAGCTACGCCCTGCTATTTATAGGGATCGCAGTAATCTTAATTAACCAGAACACAATTTGGCTCGACAAGCTCAGGGGCGGAGGTAATCAATAAATGCTGGACAAGAGCTACAAACTTCTGAAAGACGCTTTCAACAAGCAGAACGTGTGCGGCGACTGCAATAAGAAGAGCTGGAAGAAGACAGCACTCAATTATTCCCTGCTGGCCGTGATTTTCCTACTTCTGGTGCCCATAGTCTTTGCAGACATACACATAAAGATGGATTTCACGCCGCTTGCTATATTCCCGATAGGTATAGCAGGTGGGATATTCTTCATCTGGATTTTCAAGAGGAGGCTTCTTCCTGTCATCCAAAACAGCCTGAAAGTGGAGTGGATATACACTGATATCAAGGTTGCGGGGCTGAATCCCTTTCCGCTTATAATAATCCTGCTCTTGTTTGCTTCGATGATACCGCCGCTGCTTTATTCTGCCGGCCTGCCCGTGCCTGGGATAACAGACATGCTTCCGAAGATAAAAAGCTTGGCCGAGAACTTTAACATACCTCTTCTTCCAAGTCTCATGGACTTTGCAAAAAACACGCTGAGCAAGATCTACCTCTTCAACGACAATGACATCTTCATGTTCGCCACTTGGATAGTGTGGTGGCCGCTCTTCCTCATAGCTATAATTATTTTCAGGAGGATTTGGTGCGGAGGCTTCTGCCCCTTCGGGCTTGTCACAGACATAGGCAACTGGATAGGAAAGAAGTTCAGGCTGAACAACCCGTCCAAGGCTATAAGCGTCACCAAGTGGGTCTTCGTCGGATTCGTCACCTTTGCTACCATAGGATACCTGCATGACGCATTGAACATAACCAATTCAGTCATAATCAGCGTCGAGTTCCTCCTTTTCTTCTTCACGTTTGCTTTTGTCATCGGCCTGGTGCTTCCGAGGAGGAGCTTCTGCAGGCTATTCTGCTTCCTAGGAACGCTTCCGCACCTGTTCGGCAGGCTTGCCTTCCTCGGCCTGAAGACCGACAGGGACAAGTGCGTGAAGTGCGAGGGCAAGTGGTGCATAGCAGGCGAGAATGCACAGCCGCAGGAAAAATACAACAAGATGATGCCAGAGAAAATGACAGGTCTCCTGAACGTAAGCGGCTGCCCGATGTACATCAATGTCCCTATGCTCGGCCACGACGAGAGCAACCGCCACTGCATACTATGCGGCAACTGCATAAAGCTTTGTCCTTATGACGCCATCCATTACCAGTACATGACTCCTGGATACGAGCTTATAAAAGGCATTGACCTGAACTTCCAGGAGATATTCTTCATGTTCGGCATCCTAGGAATACTGGCCATGTTTGTCGCATTCGAGGGAGGGCTTCTTTCACAGTTCGCCAACACCTTCGGCATGATACAGCACTGGATGATAACAGGCAGCTTTGCGGTGCTAGCAGTGTTAGCGTTAGTGCCTGTTTTTGCCCTAGTCTGTTATGTGTCTTCCAAAATCACAGGGGCAAACTACGCCGAGACAATGAAGACAGCCGGCTACATGTATCTTCCATTCGTTTTCATGGCCTTCCTGAGGGACGTCCTGATAACCTATGCGATAAACGGCTCGTTCCTGAAACTCATCATACCCCAGATAGCCAAGGAACTTCTGGACATCGGCTTGGTGCTGATAGGTGTACTGTGGTCGCTGTACATGTCGTACAAGATGATGCCGCTCATCACCCAGAAAAAGAAGTTCGCCGGAGCATTGCCTCATATGCTGTTCATCATAGCCATATCAGTCTTCTGGTTCTGGCAGATATACTTCATCTACCACGGCTTCGTGATTAGCTTCCTGATAGCTCTCATGAGCATGATAGGAATAATTCTAGTCTGGCTGTTCATCTAACGAAATATTAATCCCAGCAAAGATTCTATGATGTTTTTCTGAGGGACGATTTTCCTCATAGCTTCCTTGGCATCACTGAATACTTTCCCGAAAGAGTCGGAATCTATTCCGTATGAGGCAGCTACGTTCTCTTTCTTCTTTTCTGAAAGAATGAATACAATTGGCGCTCCAGCAGCCACAGCCATCGACATCAGGACTAGTCCTATCTCTATCGTCCAGTGCATAGCTGTATTTCCGCCGAAAAACTCCGTGTCGTGGAAAATCACAGCGCCGCCGAACAGCATGAGGGAAAACAACAACGCACCACCCGCCAATAGGAACAGTTTCTTTGCCAGTTCCAAGCTACTGATAAAATCTTTGACGACGTTTATATGCTTCTCCACTTCCGGAGAAGGACTGCCCAGATTCCTGAATGTGGACAGGTATTCCTTCACTATCTGAAGGCTGGCTTTCAGGTCTTCTGCCACAATTAATTATTCTCTTTTGCCTTGAATAAAAATCCATCTAGACAGTCAGGTTAATAATTACCTAAAACCAATAATTAAAAAGAGACAACAAGCGATACCATGATAAGATTTCTTTACAAGACGCCTGAAAAGAGCGGAAGAGGAGAGGGCCTAGGCTATCCGGAAATAAACAAAGGCTTCGTATGGGCAAATGTCACCAACCCTACTAAAGAAGAGATAGCCGCCATCCAGCAGAAGTTCAGCCTGCCGGAATCCATCTTAATTAGATTCCATAATGAGAAGTCTTCCATAAGGTACTATCTAAAGCCGCTTGTCTTTACATTCGTCGACTACTATCTTGATAACGACAAAATAAAGACCGAGGACGTGCTGTACATAGTGGGTGAGAACTACATCGTGACAATCAGCGCCACGCGGCTGAACCATTATGACGAGGAGTTCGAGAACCTGTACCAGAAGCTGGACGACCTGCCTTTGAATGTAGGCTACATGCTTTATGAACTCCTAGACGTAGATGCAGAAGAAAACTACGACGTCTTACAAATAACAGAAAACAAGGTAGCAGAGATAGAGAAGAACGTCCTGTCTCAGTACTTCGACCCCGAGAAGGTCAGGGAGATAGTACAGTACAAGAGATACCTGCTTTCCATGTGGAGAAGATGGAGGGGCAACTCGAAGATGATCTACATGATAAGGAAAGGAGTGACGCCGATCAAGATAACTGATACACTGATGATAAGCTTCAGTCAGCTGCATGACACCTTCGTATCGCAGATGGAGATTGTGCTTACCCAGAGGGAGGCCCTCACAGATTCAATATCCATATACGAGTCTTTCATCTCCAACAGGCTGGCTACCATATCCAACAAGATGAATTTTACACTCAAGAACATGACTTTTATAATGTTTCTTTGGACAGCTATAGCGACTATAATTTCCGTGCCAAACACCTTGGCCACTATAGGGTTTAGCATAGGCGAGCTCGTCGCAAGCATGCTGAGCTGGCAGAAAATATCAATAGTCCTGTTTGTATCTTCAATCATACCTGTTTTATGGTTCCTTATTTACTGGAAGAAGCTCAGGGTAGAGTATGGCGAGGAGATAGACTACTTGAAGCAGAGGAGAGAACTGGTTGAAAGCTTGGAAAGGTCGGGCTACATAAAAGATCATGTAGTAAGGGACGCCATGGTAAAGGTAAGGAGAGAGCTTTTCGTGCCCCCCGAAAGGGCAAGGAGCGCTTATTTGGATATATCCATTCCCATACCTGGAGAGGTTGTAGTGTCATCGCCTCATCTGCATTCCATAGTCTTGTCTGCGCTAAAGCTCAGGCCTGGTGACAGCGTGCTTGAAATAGGCGCCGGTTCCGGCGTGCTTCTTGCGTACATGAAAGAGATAGTCGGCAAGCAGGGGAAAGCCTACGGCATAGAGATAATACCAGAAACGCATGATTTCTGCTTGGACAACCTTAGCAGAGCAGGCTACAATGACGTGAAATTATTTCTGGCAGACGGCAGGAAAGGACTTCCTGACAAGGCGCCTTTCGACAGGATCGTTATAAGCGCGCTTGCCAGAGAGATACCTCAGCCTTTGTTCGACCAGCTAAAGCCCGGCGGCATACTCGTGGCTCCGGTGGGCAAATCTTCAGACAAGCAGGAGATAGTTGTTTTCGAGAAGACGGAAACAGGCAAGATTGTCAAGAACGTTATAACTGACATGAGGTTCGTTCCGTTGAAAGGAAGGCTTGGAGAATAGATGCAATTTGGTGCTAATTAAACTGACGATAAACTTTATAAATCTATCTCAGACAGGGTATTTTTAAGTTTAAATATTTTAAATACGAGTTCAATTTTATGGGTTATTCGATCGTGGCTGAAATTCCTTTCTCGGAACTTGTTCAAAAGCTGCATGACATAACCCTTTGTGGCGACGAGAGCATCAAGCCGTATTCCAAAGCCGAGATATCCATAGAATCAGTAGAGCCCACCGAACTCAGGCCGATGCAGAGATACCTGATGGAATCGAGGCTCGATAACCTGCCTAGGTTCAGGGACGAGCTGATAAGGGACGCTGGTATAGACATGATGAGACTGGACAAAGGCTACGTCTTCACCGATGGAACAGACCTTTACGGGCTTCTGCCTCCCATAGTGGAAGTCTCATATTATGACCAGGGAACACCCAAAGTCATCCTGGACGGCTCCCATAGGTGCTACCTGTCCTTGGTCGGAGGGAAAAACATAAACGTCATACTTGTGGACAACTGCAACATACCGCTGCATTCTTTCCCCAATTCTTGGGACAATCTGAAGATATGTGCTACGCCTCCTCCAGACAGCGAGAAGAGGACATACAGGAGCTATAATCCCAGATTTTACCACAGGTTCCGTAGAGATATAGACAAGATATTCGAGGAGTTCGCGACAGACGGCAGGAAAGTCCTGATGACAGGGAGGAGATTGTGATGGATAAAGTTATCAAGAACATCATCTTTGACATACACGGCGTGCTGCAGCCCAAGTCCAGCTTCCCCAACAAGGAGTTCGCGGACGCCGTTGCAAAAGTTATCAGCAAGAGGCTCAACATCGGTTTCGAGGATGCCAAGAAGTTCTACGCAGAGAACAGGCCCAAGTTCGATTCTACCAGCCTGCTCATGTGGGACATAGGAGCCTACAGGGAATATCTGGACAGTTTCCTGACAGTGCCTTTCAATGCGCAAAAGCGGCCGGAAGTAACAAGCCTCATCGGCGAACTGCGGAAAAAATACGACCTTTACGTGGCCACCAACAGCCCCAGAAAATACGCTATGGAGATTTTGAAAGAGCTCGGCATAGACACGAAGATATTCAAGAAGATAGTGACCGCGGAGGACGTTGGTAGGCCAAGGCCCTATCCCGACCAGTTCGAGGCCATAGTATCGGGAAACAAGGAAGAGTATGTTTTTCTCGGCGACAGAATGGAATCCGACATCATACCCGCAAGGGAATTCGGCATGAAAGCTATACTGGTAGACGAAAACCTCCCAGATATATTGAAACAGTTTCTTGGAAACTAAGATATCAGGTTTCTGACAAGGCTCTCTATTACTGCATCCGAGAATTCCATTTCATCCAGTAGCCTCTTGCCGTCTTCCGACAGCTTGGCATAGCTGAAAAGTATCTTGTTATTCACCCTTTCTGGCGTGAACATCCTGGCATACGGATAAATTATAACATCGAAGAAGCTCAGGCCGTCTGCCTCGCACAGGATGTTTGAAGCCTTGTCCAAATTGTAGCTTCCGGTAAAATTGTCCACAGCATTGCCCTCTTCGACCCGTTCCTCGGCCCTTTCTATAAGATGTTGGACATCCCTTGTCAGGCCTTCCGGAAGCTCTGGGTTGAATTCCGCGAAAAGGACGGCGCAGTTTTTCGAGTGCATCTTCTTGACATCGGTGTATCTTTCTATTGGAGCAGTGCTCGTGTCCAGTCTCCTTTCCGGGAGAAGCCTGTCAAAGTCGTGATACCACGATGCAATCTTCATGGCAGCCGGCAGCTCCGAACCGAACTTCATCCTCCACAGCTTCGCAACATACTCTGCAACGTTTGTGACATGTAATATGTATGCTTCGTTGCCATAGGGACTGTCCGTCTCAAGATATCTCTTATACTCCGGCCTTTCCGTTGCCTTTACCAAATTACCGTAAGCATATTCTAAATAATCCACTGGCATAAAATACCTGTATACAAAAAAGAACTTATTCTTTAGCTAAGCTGCTACCTTTACCCTCTTGCCTTTTATCCTCTTGAGCCTGAAGATGTCCTCCCTTTCCATGCCTTCCAGCCTCTGCTTGACGTATCTCATCTTCTCCTGTATGGTCGGAATCACCCTGAACTCTAGGGCATTCACCCTCCTTTTTGTCTTGTCAATCTCCACCAGAAGCTTCTTCAGCGTAGTCTCTATCTCAGCTGCTATCACCACGTTCTTCAGGACATTCTCGTAATCTTCGGCGGCATCGTCTATGTAGCCCGAGGTGCCTATGATGCCGTATCCTCTCTGGTCGAATCCCTTGATTTCCATCTGGGACCTTATCTTAGGGACTATTATGCCCATTACATTCCTTGTTTCCAACTCCACATCTGCGCTTTGTTTTGTAGCGAGTGATGCAGATTTCACAGTAGCGCTTCCGTCCACGGCTCTTGCCAGATTTATGGATAATTTTGCCTGCTGATAGACCTGCTGCAATCCTGATTTTGTTTCCTTGGCCTTCTTCAGAACATCAAAAAACTCTTTTATCAAGCCGTCCCTCTTCTTCTTCAGAAGCTTGTGGCCAGAAACAGCTATCTTCTCGGTCCTCTTCAGGTTCAGCAGTTCGGACCTGGACGGCTTTACGTTTACCAGAAAATCACCCGGCAGCCTTTCCTATCTCGGCGAACTGCAGCTTCAGCTCCTTCTGATATTTGTCTATAATTTCATCCGGTATCCTAGTGAGTTCCGCCTTGGGTAGCATCGACAGTAGCTTCCATCCGAGGCCAAGAGAATCCTGAAGGTCCCTGTTGTCCTTCTTTCCCTGCTTTACAAACTGCTCCTCGAAAGCTTGCGCAAACTTCAGGTACAGCCTGTCTCTCTCGCTCAAAGCCTCCTCTCCAACAATCGCAACCAGTCCTCTCAGTGACCTTCCCTCGGCATAGGCCGCATACATTTGGTTGCTGACTGCCTTGTGGTCGTCCCTTGTCTGCTTTGCTCCTATCCCTATCTGCATCAGCCTGCTAAGCGACGGCATCACGTCTATGGGGGGATAAATGCCCTTTGCATGAAGCTCTCTTGACAAAACTATCTGACCCTCTGTGATGTAGCCTGTCAGGTCAGGAATGGGGTGTGTTATGTCGTCGCCTGGCATTGTCAATATCGGGAACTGCGTGATGGAGCCCTTCTTACCTTTTATCAGTCCTGCTCTCTCGTAGTTTGAAGCCAGGTCAGAGTACATGTAGCCCGGATATCCTCTCCTTCCAGGTATCTCTTCCCTCGCAGCTCCTATCTCTCTGAGAGCCTCGCTGTAGTTTGTAAAGTCTGTCAGAATGACTAGGACGTCCATGTCGAGCTTGAAAGCAAAATATTCCGCCGCAGTAAGCGCCGCCCTCGGCGTAAGCAGCCTCTCGATTGCCGGGTCGTCCGCAAGATTCAGGAAGACCACAGCTCTCTCCAGAGCCCCCGTCTGTTCGAAATCTTTTATGAAATGCTGCGACTCCTCGCTTGTTATGCCTATCGCTGCGAATATCACCACAAAATTTCCGCCGGCTATCTTCGCCTGCCTTGCTATCTGCAGGGCAATGTCATTGTGCGGCAGTCCTGCTCCAGAAAAAATCGGCAGCTTCTGTCCTTTAACCAATGAATTCATCACGTCTATCGTTGAAATTCCGAGTTGGATGAAATCCCTGGGCGAGTCGCGGGAATAGGGGTTCATGGCCGAGCCGTTCACGTCTCTCTGTTCGTCCGGCATGACCTCAGGCCCGCCGTCTATCGGCTTGCCCAGGCTGTTCAGTACCCTCCCAAGCAGCTCCTTGGCACAGTTCAATTTTATCGTCTTGCCAGTGAACTTCACAAGAGCCTCCTTGGATATGTTCCTTGTCCCCTCGAACACCTGTACGACTACCACGTCCTTTGAAGTGTCCAGTACCTGTCCGCTCTTCCTGCCGCCGTCCTCGAGCTCTATCTCGACAAGCTCTCCGTAAGCTACATCATGAGTCTTCTCCAAAAACACCAGCGGCCCCGCGATCTTTATTATTGTCTTGTATTCTTTCATGCAATCACTTTTTCAATCCCTGGAAGTCCTTTACTATGCGGTCTTCTATTTTCTTCAGCTCCTTCTCGAAATCACCTTCAGGCACGAACATGGCTTTCGTAAGCTTGGTCTTGGAGTCAAGCGTAGATATGGATGCCAGCGACACGCCTTCCTCCACTGCTTTGTTTGCCAGGTCATAGAATTTCATCATCGCCTTCAGTATGCCATACTGCTTCTTCAGGCTGCAATAGGAATCCACCTCATGGAAAGCATTCTGCTGCAGGAATCCCTCCCTTATCATCCTTGCCACTTCCAAGACGACCCTTTCCTTCTCAGGCAAGGCATCGCTTCCTACAAGCTGCACTATCTCCTGCAGGCTTGCCTCCTGCTGCAAAAGTTTCATTGCCATGTCACTCACTTCGACAAAATCTCCTGTTACGCTGTCCGCATACCATTTGGACAGATTGTCCTTGTAAAGGCTGTAAGAGTCCAGCCAGTTTATGGCTGGAAAGTGCCTCCTCTGCGCAAGCCTCGAGTCGAGCGCCCAGAATACCTTTACTATCTTCAGCGTGTTCTGCGTGACCGGTTCCGAGAAATCCCCGCCAGGCGGAGATACGGCTCCTATAACAGAGATAGAACCTATCTTCTTATGCGAGCCTATGCATAATACCCTGCCTGCCCTTTCATAGAATTCTGCAATCCTTGCTGCAAGATAAGCTGGATACCCCTCTTCCCCAGGCATCTCCTCCAATCTTGAAGAAATCTCCCTCAGCGCTTCTGCCCACCTGCTGGTGGAATCAGCCATCATAGCAACATCGAATCCCTGGTCCCTGAAATATTCGGCCATCGTGATTCCTGTGTCGACAGATGCTTCCCTAGCTGCTTCAGGCATGTTT
>CAYJRO010000004.1:16107-17200 GCA_964372425.1 uncultured archaeon | reverse complement strand
CCGCCATCGATAGAAAAGTAGTTAATCTCAATCCTATTCAAGTCGTCAAAGGACTTTTTAATTTTGGAATATGTATGCTCATCAATTTCGTTGTTGAAATAACTGTACTTCCTAATCAAAATTTGCTTATCCAAATCTTTGGTGTCTTTTCCTAGAATATTTTTCAAAACTTTTAATAGATCTTTTACCTTTTCGCTATCTATAAGTGGGCTATCATAAAAATCTGATTCCCAGTCAGAAGCGGGATTGATTATTCGCCCCTCTTCTAAAGACTTCAGTACAATATATATCGCTTTCAAGTGCTCCCTTGAAAGCGAGCCAGTTTTCATAAAATTATTATCGGCGATTTTATATTTATCAGTTGTTGATTTCTGAAATGAAGTCGTATTCCCTTTCACTGTTAGAATAAACTCACCGGAAATGAACCGTAGATAACTTTATAAAACATATCTGACAAATAAAATATCTAATGCTTCTGGATGTCGTTGAAATAGCTCAGGGATCTTTTAAGGACAAGCAACTGGTCATAGAAGAACTGCCGGAAGACAGGGTGAAAAATAGGATATAAGAATGAAAGGAAATTCAGGGGAATTGGTGGGACAGACCCTAGACCGTTTGTTCTTCCAAAATATATAACAATAGACCAGGAGTTTGCAGAAGCTATAGGATTGTACCTAGGCGACGGGAAGACGACACAAAATGATACACATCATTTAGATTTTTCCAACAAGGATTGTGACATACTATATTTCATGCTTAATTTCTTCATGAAAAGACTGTTTGTAAGCTTGGACAACATGACTCTATCTGTAAGGTACAAGTTAGGAAATGTGAATGAAACATTAGACAAGTGGACAAAGCTACTGTCTTTTGGACGAGTTCTTTAACATGCACTTCTTCAACTCACTAAAAATGACTCGGCGTCACATTGCAAAAATAATCTTCTCGCATCAGGGAAATGTGTGCAGGGCCATTAAAGGAAGACATTTATTGAGTATATATCAGATAAGAAAACTCCTGCCGCATACACGGATGTCTATAGAAGATGTCATCAATAACACAATAGCCATTAAGATAGGCAATGGTGTAATAT
>CAYJRO010000004.1:0-16097 GCA_964372425.1 uncultured archaeon | reverse complement strand
CGCGTTCAAAAACAAGCATCTGCCTATTCCAGGAACTCGCGGTTCTTGATTTTCTCAGGAATGTATTTTTCCGAGATGAAAGTTATGCCTTTCGAGGACAGTGCGGCCAGCTCCACTTTACCATTAAGCTCCTTCATCATCTTGAACTGCCTCTGCCATTCCTTATTGTCTTTGAACCAGGGATAATTTTCTACCTGCTTCATCCTGTTTATGTCTACATCTTCGAACTTTATCAGGTGTTTCTTGAGGTCGTATTTTAATACGTCATCTACTGTAAGGCCTAGAAACTTCGCGCCTGGTATAACAAGCTTTTCTGATATATGGGATAGACTTATGCTGCCGTATTTCAAGACAGAGTAAATATAAAAGCCCCAAATGTCGAGATCCGTTATGATGTAAATCGGCAGCTTGTGTTCTGTGTGAAGCCTCTGAAGCAGCCTCCTTATGCCTCTGGTTGCCTGGCCTTGTGATGAGACGATTATGCAGTTGAGCTTTTCCCACACGCGGTCCTCGTGAAGCCTTTCCCACTCTGCGGCCTTTTCAAGATAGATTACAAACTTTGCATCCACTTTCTTGAATTCTATATCTTCAACATTGCTTGGAATACTCCAGCCTCCTGATCCCAGTTTTGACCAGTCTATAGTGTCTCCTTTATCTTTAATCACCACCTTTCCTGCTACCGAGCCAAGCTTGTTCGCGTTTATGTGCAGCATCTCCCTCGAAGCACTGCTTATGAGCTCCAAGTCCTCTATGGCCTGGTTGGACTCCTCCTGCTCGTCGACAAGGTTTATGTTGGAATTTGGAAGCGTCCTTTTCATCCTGTAGAAGGCCTCCCTGAGGCTCAGGTGCTTGTCGACATCGATGAGTTCCTTTGCAACCGCAGCTGCCTCCACCGTCTGGACGAACTTCCTCACATGGCCTACGTTGAAAAAGTATCTCTTTGCCATACCTGTTCCTATCCTTATCATCTTTGTATTGGTATCGTACTTCACATTCGAAAGCGTCCTTATGGGTACGTCTAGGGAAGGGTTATCACCTTTCTCTATGTCTTTCACTACACTACTTCCCATTTGCCTTAGGCTCTTCTTTGCTTCCTGCTTTTTCCCCGACATCTTCATTCTCACCTTTTGTTTCTTCTGCTTTTATTTCGTCTTCCTTTATCCTTCCCTTCTTTGCTATCTTCTCCAAATCATCGATTATCTTCTGCTTCTTCACGTCCGTCAGCTTTTCCAACGATTCGGCGAGCTCCGGTATGTACTTCTCGAACAGCTCCCTCCTCATCTGCGCATCGTGGTGCTTGGCTTTCTGCCTCACATAGATGGACAGCTTCCTTCCTGCGTCCTGCAAAGCTAATTTAATTTCTTTCAAAATCTCGTCATAGCTTGCTATGGCCTGCTTGCCTTCCGAAGTGAAGGGCACCCAGACTGATGCGAAGTGGATTAAAATCGCTAATGGCCCGACAGGTATAGAGTTTCCAGGCTGGCCGAAACCGTATCTCCTGAAGTCGACTTCCCTTACAGATTCTGATGTGACGCAGTCTGACTGATGATATAAAAGAGGTACTTTATTTGCAAATCTAAATAATTGTGCTGTTTGATCTGGCGGAAGATTACCCCCGTAGGACATTGCCACTTCTATGGCAAAAGGATTGCCTCTGTAAACACTTGGCGGTCTTGTCACAGCCACTACAAATTCAGCTCCTGTGTCCTTTTTCAGCCCCTCTTCCAAAAGCTTCTCGCCCAAAGGCGACAGACAATTGGTGGGCGGTGACATCAGCTTGGCCTGTTGCATGGCCTTGTGCAGTCTTTCCGATTCCTCGTGTGTGACGTCTATCGGCTTCTTCTTTGCGTCTATTCTTGCCGTCTTAAGCATCTGAGCTGCAGTGCCTTTGCCCACACGCGAAAAGTCTCCAGTAAGGAAGCCTATCAAGTTCCTTGCCTTTGTGGTATGCAACATCCTCCTCAGCACTCCTATCTCCACGCCGTACGGGTGCGGCTTTATCTCCTTGGGCTGCTTTGGAATCTCTCCCACAAGTCTTTTGTACTCGACCGTGCCGTTGGGACTGTTAAAAATAAGGTGCACATAAGGATTTGCCATGTGAGTCTGCTTGATGTATTCCGATATGGACTGCCTGCCCTCGATGTATCTTCCCTCCAGTTCCATCTCGACTTTCAAGCCGTGCCACTTGTCAGTATTCTTCAACCTGTCCTGCTTGATTATGTGGGGCTCGTTCTTCGAGACATTTATCATGAGCTCGAACGTGTTGATTTCCCTGCCTATGCTTGTCGTGATTTTGACCGGCTTGCCCGTGGTCAATTGTGAATAAAGTACAGCGCCGTGACCTCCGAGACCCTGAATTCCTCTACTCTGTCTAAGGCGATAGAACTTCGAGCCGTAAAGTAGCTTGCCGAAAGCGTAAGGCACCTTGTCCTCCCTTATGCCGGGACCGTTGTCCTCCACGATGACTAGATATCTGTCGGGTGGCATTTTGCTGACTTTCATCTCAGTCCTTCTTTTGAAAAACTCGTACTGTTCGACTACCGCCTTGCTGCCGTTCTTGTCCTCTTTCTCGACTTGGTATATTTTGAACTTATATTCTGCTCCCTCGCCGTCCTTGAAAACATATACGGCTTCCTTTTTGCTGGGTTCCTTCTTCTCCACAGGCTTTAGCTTCTGGCCGCCGATGACAAGGAGAACTATGCCTCCGTCTCTCGTGACCTTGCCCAGCTCGCTGCCGGAAAAATCCTTTATAATGAAGACTTCCCTTGCCTCTTGTACTGATATCTTTATATCGGGCAGGATACCAGCCTCGTTGGTTGCGTCTAAACTATTGTCGAGTAACTCTTTTACTACTGTTAATAGTGCTTTGGTTGCGTTCTCGTACCCCAATAGGTGCCGATTTTTTTATCGTCTCAATTAACCGAGATTTCGAAGAATTCGGCAACAGATACTTCGCGCATTGCTTCAGACATCTTTTCTGCTATCTGCTCTTCCATTAAACCAGCTGAATTTAATTAGTTTGTGTTTACATCTACTTAAAATTTTTATTATAAATCCTTAAATCTTTATAAGCAGTTTATGAGCGAAGTCAAAAATGTCATGAAAGGCAACAAGGTAGAATTGCCTAAGGAAACCGTTTATGAGTCGGGGTTGGAAGGACCCGTGGGAATAGCACTTGCTTTAATCAGGGAATCCGAACCCCATTACCACAACGAAATGACAGAATGGTATCTAGTCACTAAAGGCTCTGCCAAAGCTTACCTCGATGGGAAAGAAGTCTACTTGAAAGAATACGATGTGTTGAAGATTCCACCAAGGACAGTACATTATGTAAAAGCCGAGAAGGAAATAGAACTGTGGGTAATCACTCAGCCTCCTTGGAAACCAGAAGACCATCACAGAGTCTAAACAGTCCTTTTATATTACTTGTTAATACCGCCGCCTTTCAAGAATTTGACAACAGTACCGTACTTGCCATAAAGTATCACTTTTCAGAATCCTGGGGCTTGTAGTCCCTTGCTCCTGTATGGCCATCTTTCAAAAATTTTAACATGCTTGTGTACTTGCTGCCCGAAAGTACTATGTCCACCGCTTTCATCGTGCGTGCCATTCCCGTAAGCTTGGATATTATAGAAACCGTCTTACCATAAACAGCTATCTTGGCTTCACATTCATCCTCTATCATCATTTTGATCATGCCACCCCTTCCTATTATCCTGCCTCTAAGTGCTACCTGCCTGTTTTCTGACTTCCCGGCATAATTTCTTATGTCAATCATTTCCAGTGCATAATCCTCGTCCAGAAGGTCCATGGAATCCTCGAAGTCAAAGCCCCTGCCGAAAGCCTTCATGACATAGACCAGCCTGAGGAGCATGAAAGGATCGTCGCATTCTATAATAACATCGTCTTCAATTTTTATGTGCGCGTCCGTGAACTTTCCAAGCAGCTTCCTCCATCTGTCATCGTTTTTCAAGACCTTGGCCCTCTCTTCCGGTATAGAAACGTACTCTATCGTGCTATCACCTGTCAGATTCAGGACTTCATGCCCTTCAGATAACTTACAATTTCCGGGACAACAGATATCCTGCTGAACTCGGAGTCTATCGTATCCGTGGAGACAAATTCCTTTATTTTACCATTGCCCAGAAGGCCTTTTATTCTTTCATATCCCACATCAGGCAGGACTGCATGCACGCACGAGACCAAGACATCTTTGTAGTTCTTGATGTTTTCTATGGCCTTGCAGACAGTGCTTGCAGTGGATATTATGTCGTCGACTATTACGACCGACTTGTTGCCAGCGTTGATTGTTTCAGACGAAGTTACTTTGTCGGCCCCCGTCCTTTCCTTCTTAATAGTGCGGGATTTCAGCCTCAAAATAGGCGAGATCTTGCTTACAAGGCTGTTTGACATCATGTCGGGGCCCAATATTATGGAATCGCTGTCTATGTTGTTCTTCAGATGTTTTGCAATCAAGCCGGCAGCAGACAAGGAATGAACCTTGATGCCAGAGATGCCTATTGTGCCGACATCCCTGAAGAAGTGCGGGTCGAAAGTATAGATGTTGCGGACACCGCAGCCCCCAAGCATCATCGCCAGGCTCCTGTAGCCGATGTCCTTTCCGGCATCGCGCTCCCTTATTTTTTTACTGGGATCCTTGCTGGGGTTGTGGTCCTGCCTGCCGAAAATGAAATAGGGCAGGAAAACATCCACCGTTGATGCATTGTACAGGCTATCGTCTTTCAAGCACACTGCCAGTCTGCATAGATTGTGCAAATAAACGGCTATGGATTCCTTTGTAGGCCTGTCTTTCATCCTGGATACCAGAAGTATTTTCTTGCCTCCAAGCTCCTCATATTTTGCAAGGATCCTGGGGCAGGCCTCGCCGTCTGGATAGTATTCTTCGGCGAACTTCCTGAACCTGATACCAAGTCCTTTGGCTATTTTCTCTGCGAAACTGTCGTTCCCGACCACAAGATCGTACATGTTTTCACTGTCTCAGTAGAAGCCTTTCCTCTTCAGCCAGTTGGCTTGTGTAGGAGTATATACAAAGGCCACGTCGCCGCGCTTTTCTCCCTGAACGTGCCAAGGCTCTATCAAAATCAGGTTGCCTGGGTTTATCCAGACACGCTTCCTGAGCTTGCCGGGTATCCTGCATATCCTTATTTTGCCGTCGGTGCAGTTGGCCTTCACCCTGTCGCCGCCGAGCATCGCTTCAACCACACCTAACACCTCGCCTGTCCTGGGAAGCCTTGTCCTCGCTATCTCTATTTCTTCTCTTGTAGGTTCTTCCGGTCTTCCCATAATAATCTATATTGAACTCCAATGAAAGTATTTAAAGTTTATCTCACTTGATATAATAAGGTATCGCATGTCTATGGAATCTAATGTATCTAAAGTATTATACGAAGAAAGTATTCCTGTATTGGTCAATTCTGTATCAAGCTTCATTGAAGAAAGGGGATATGCGGTTGAAAAACTTCTTATATCACGGAGTGGAATGATCATAGACTTTTGTACTCCGACGGCGTATGGCAAATGAATCAGAATAACTATATTGGTGTTTATGGTAAATGTGCTATAAGGAAACTTTTTGGCAAGGGCGAGAAGGTAGTAGATAAGTTGATTGGAACACTTGTCCTTAACAGGGATGAATCTGTTTTTCATGTCTACGGAAGGCAAAATTTGGGACGTTTAGACGTACTTAGAAATGAGATATCTGACAAGTACAATATACGCATTAAGATGACGTTAGAGATGGAATATTAGCTAACAACTTTATTGTACGATAGTGGGTTTATCAAATTGTAATTAGGATGGTGTCCCTATAAACATTTTCCCCTCTGGACTTGCCTGCCAGTTTCTTGGAGAATTTTATCTTGACGCCCAGGTCCTTTTTCAAGGCTTTCACCACATCGTTCGCTGCCTTCTTGGAGCCTATGTACAGGTCTACGCCGCCTTTCTTGGTCTTCTCCACCTTTGAGATAAAGGACTGCGGATCGAAATGGCTGAGGAAAGAGAGCCTCTTCACCACGTCGTCTATAATAGAATTCTGGATGTCGGGCGGCAGCCTTATCTGTAGCACGGTCTGGTAGTATCCGGAATCCTTCATGGCGCAGTACTGGCACTGTATCCTCTTGACAGAAAGGTTAACTTTGGCTTCCTCTTCCTTCTTGATGCCGCCGAACTCGCTTACTATCGTCACGTGGAGCTTGCCTCTACTGGTGTCTTCTCGGAAGCTGACGGAGGATATATTCGGCTTGTTAAAAAGCTTCCTGAGATCCTCTTCCATAGCCTCGTTGAGGCTGTCAAATTTCTTGTCAACCACCAGATACTTCCTGCAGGCTGAGCATCTCCTGGCAACCATCCTTTCGGGAAGCTTGCCCAGCGAACTCTTGTTTTCCATGAAGCAGTCGGTGCAAAGGTTGTCGTGGAACTCCTCGGTGTCCCTGCCGCATTTGGGGCAGAATTTCCTGGGCATGAAAAATGGTTACAACAGTGTGGTATTTAAAGATTAATTTTACAATTAAAAGTGGTGGACACGCATGAACCTGCAAGATTTAATAGGACAGCAATACTTTGCATTGGAAGAATTTAAAAAAGACGTCTCAGGAGCGATAGCCACTGTACTACAAAATTACGGAGTAGGAACACATTATGAATTTAGAGTCGGAAAGTCTTCGGTGCACGGGGAGAAACCAATAAGATATTTGAAAGGGCAAAAACTATTGTGGACCGTCGAGGAAGTAGCTGGGTATGGCGAAACGAAGAAACTTCCCACGACGAACACGCTAGATTTAATAGAACAACAAGATTTTGAGTTGGAAGATCAGCTTAGAAAAGACGTCTCAGAAGCTATAAAAACTGTACTCAAAGAACATAGAGTGGAAGCAACATATCATTTTAGGGTCGGGAGGTTCCCGGAGCTTGGGGCAGACCCAACAGAATATTTAAAAGGACGAAAGCTACAGTCGCCTTTTTGGACATTGCCCGGATGTTGCTAAACGAAGAAAACTTCTAAGACAGAGTAGCTTTGAATTCGTTGAAGAATCGGAAAATAAAAGTAGATTAGAACGCAGTCAAGTAAAGTATGCTATTTAGCCACTTTTCTCCTATGTGTTGTATGGGCGTTCTGCAGAAAGATACATGGCAAGAAGAAACCTGACGACAATGAAAGTTAGGGTGTTTAAAGTGCACCGATCATTTAGAATTTGGATCAACTGCCTATTGAAAGTTTGTCATAAGTTTTACTGTATGTTGAAAGCACTTTATTCAAGTCTTGTCTGAATACCTTGCCATTCGTAAGGAAGAAAAATACTATCTGGTTGTCCGAGACAAAAAGCGGTGCGGCGCCGACTTTGTCATCAAGCTTTTTTGAAAGATTCTTGATGTGCTTCTGTCTGTCGACCCTCGGAAAATGTTGGTAAATCATAATGACAGATTTTTCGTTCATTTTGTCGTAAATGTCCTTGATTTCGCTGTACAAGACGTGCTTTTCATTGGGGTTTTTGGTTTCGAGGCCGTTGTCGGGGTCTAGGAATATTAGTGAATTTAACAGAAGCTTCTTGTCCATGCTTTCAAAATATGACGAGCGGTTCTTGTGCTCCAGAAAATGCTCTTCCTTATGTATTTTTATGTCTATGCCGTTGTTGATGAAATAGCTTTTAATCTCAGAGATATTTCTTTTTCCGTCTTTCAAACAGTTTTCTAAATGAGAGACTAGCAGGATGTTTTGTGTACCAGCCTTCGCTTTCCTGTAATCCTTTTTGCCGCCGTCGTTTCTGCCATCGTCACGTGTAAGCATGGGGATAAACAGGAAACTTCCGATGTGCCGAAGCTCTTTTACAACATGATGAATCAAATCGTACTTGAAGAGGTCCCTTGTGTCGCCGAAATACTGGTTCTTCATGAATAGTAATTTTTATTTGGCCAGGAATTTAAGCATCTTATTCTCGTCCAAATGCAATCCTAGGCCTGGTTCTTTAGGCAATTCCAGATAGCCGTCCTTGAAGACCTCTATAGGCTTGCTGATTATTTCGGTGTGCAACGGGTTAGGCAGGTAGTAGATTTCATAATTCAGGAAAAGCTCTCTTGGTATTGTTGAGGCTACCTGCAATGCTGCTGCCCTGCATCCAGCTCCGGACAAGCCTACATGGAGAGTCACAGGTATGTCGAATGCCGAGGCTATAGCTATGATCTTCTTTATCTCTGAAATGCCGCCTACCCTAGCTATGTCGGGCTGTGCAATGTCTATGGCACCCATGGATATCAAATCCCTGAAATCATATCTTGCAAAACGCCCCTCGCTTCCGCAGACAGGTATGTCAAGCGCCTTCGCCACCTTTATGTATCCGTGTATGTCATCTGGAGGAACCGGCTCCTCAAGCCACATGCAATCGTACTTTTCGAACTTCCTTCCCCATTTTATTGCTGTCGCGACATTATAAGCGGAATTTGCATCGACCATTATCTCAACATCGTTACCAAAAGCGTCCCTCATTAGCTTCACTGTCTTCACGTCATCCTCTCCCCTTCCAACTTTTATCTTTATCTCGTCGTGTCCCTGCTCGACCAGCTGCTTTGCCGTCTTCACAATGTCTTCAGGTTTTCCGAAAAGTATGGACGATGCGTATGCCTTCACCTTGTCCTCATGGGCTCCGCCTATCAGCTTGTGAACAGGCGTCTTGAAATGCTTTCCAATGACGTCCCAAAGCGCGCAGTCTACTCCGGAAATTGCCTCGATGAAGAATCCTTGCGAATGCCCCCTTGTCCTGAGAGTGTGGTACATCCTCTCCCACAGGACTTCGACATCAAGCGGGTCCTGGCCTATCAAAAGTTTCTTGAAAAGATTCTCGATTATCGCGGCAGATGCCTGAGGAACCTCCCTGCAGATGGATTCCCCCCAGCCGACAATGCCGTCATTCGTTGTTATCTTTACAAAAGTGGCATAGTAGCCCGCACGAGCTATCCCCCTTAGATGTTCCTCGTAGGGAAGATGACCACTGATATTTTCTTTTCTAGGTGCTGCAAGAGGAAACGCCTTGACGTCGGTTATTTTCATAAAATAAACTATAAATGCTTTAAATATAAAAACACTATTCGATGGAACAAGAAACATTGGAAACCTCTGTGATTAAGAAGCCGTGGAATCCCGTTGAAGTGCGGTTTGGCATAGGCATGGCGGACAGGCTCGCTGATGTTGTAAAAAATCTTGGACACGACAATGTATTCTTTGTGACCGACAGGTTCATTCTGGAGAAGACCGAGATGGCCGCGCATCTGGTGAAAGTCCTTAACGACAACGGCATAAAGAAGGTCGTATGGGCAGACGTCCAGCCGGAGCCAAAGTTGGAGGTGGCGGAAGCGATTGTACAAGCTGTGAAAAACGGCAGTTTCGACTGCGTGGTAGGATTGGGCGGCGGGAGCGTTCTTGACATGGCAAAGGTCGCTGCTGCCATGGCTACTCATGACGGTGATGTCAAGAATTATCTCGGAGCCAACAAGTTCCAGAAGGATGGCCTGAATTTGATTCTTATACCGACTACTGCGGGCACTGGCAGCGAGGTCACTAACAGGTCGATGGTCACAACCGATGAGAAGGCCGTGTTTGCAAGCAATGCTCTTTATGCCAAGGTCGCGATTGTTGATCCGAAGCTGACTGTCACAATGCCGCCGAGAGTGACAGCTGACACTGGATTCGATGCGCTGTGCCACTCTATAGAAGGCATAATGTCTGGCGAGAAGTTTGAGGGGGTGGAGGAAGTGGAGAATACTGGCTACGAGGCCGTGAAGCTGATATTGGACAACATAAAGGAGGCGGTGATGAACGGTGCAAATCTGGAGGCTAGGAGAAACATGATGTTGGCTGCCACGCTTTCAGGACTGGTTCTTTCCAGGAAAGCCATGGTCTACGGCCACTCGATGGCATATCCGTTTGCTCCGAGATACAAGGTATCGCATGGCAGGTCGACTATAATGGCACTGCCTTATGTGATGGAGTTTTCCTGCCAGAACGAGGAATGCAGAAGTAAAGTTGCAAAGATAGCTGACGTGTTGGGATTGGGCAAGGCCGGGCAGTCGGACAAGGAAAAGGCGGCCGAAGTCATAGTCCTGATCAAGAATCTGGTCGATGAGATATACGCTTATCTGAACACGCCGATAACTCTTCAGGGCATAGGTGTGCCAAAGGAAGACTTGGGATGGATGGCAAAGCTCTGCCTCGAGAGGTGGCCCAGGCCTGCAAGCCCTGTCCAGGCGACAGACAAGGACATACTGGCTTTGTATGAGAAGATGTGGGAAGGTAGGCTGTGAATGCCTGATAACAGTGATTTGGACAGCTATGAAAAAACTTCTTTTGGATGGAGAAAAAAGCTTTCGGATAAGACTAAGATGATTGTCATAGAATCTGATAAGCATACCGGATTGGGTGTGGATTCAAAAGATTTGAATGAACTCGGCTTGAGAGGTCATCCTAGCACAAAATGGGAGCGTATTACGCACCTTGGCTACTTAGGCGATGAAGATCATGACTATTCGCTGTTATACAAATACTTAGATTCCAGTCAACAGCTTCAAGAAAAAAGTTATAAGATTGGCGACGTTTTCTACTCTGTTTCAGACAACGATGGCTATTGGCACTTGCTCATAAACGGCTCTAAGAAACCTGTGAAACTGTTAATAGAACGGGAAGACAAATAAATACTTTTAATCTCAAAAATGCTTGTATGAAAGAAAGTTTGAAACGCTACACGAAGATTAAACGTCCTTGGAATCCAGTTGATGTCTACTTTGGCGTAGGTTCCTCACAGACTTTAGGCGATGTAATTCAAGATATGGGTCACAGTTATGTATTTTTTGTGGCTAGCAATACCTTGAATAATACTACAGACATAGTTAAAAAGTTGGGTCAGACATTAGAAAATTACAATATAAAAACCGATTTGTATACAGGCGTGACACCTGAGCCTAAGATAGAAGTTTTAGACAAAACTGTAGATGTTATCAGAAAAAATAATTATGATTGTGTTGTAGGCCTTGGCGGGGGAAGCGTGCTTGACATAACAAAAGTTGCTGCTATAATGGCTAACAATGTTGGCAAAGCAGAAAGTTATCTAGGCGGTAACAAATTTACAAAAGATGCTCTGGATACGATTCTTATACCGACGACTGCCGGAACGGGAAGCGAGATAACAAACCGCGCTATGGTCACAACCGATGAGAAGGCTGGTTTTGCGAGCGACAAGATTTATCCAAAAGTGGCTTTAGTTGACCCAGCATTAACCTTCACAATGTCGCCCAAAGTAACGGCCGACACAGGATTCGATGCATTATGTCACTCTATGGAAGGAATATTGTCTGACGAGAAGTTTGAAGGTGTAGAAGAGGTGGAAAAAGACGGTTATGCAGCCATTAAATTGATTAAAGATAATATGCTGGAAGCCGTTGGAAATGGCGGTGATTTGGAAGCTAGAAATAACATGATGTACGCCTCTTTGCTGTCTGGCTTTGTTCTGTCCAGGAAAGCCATGGTCTACGGCCACTCGATGGCCTATCCGTTCGCGCCGAGATACAATGTGCCTCACGGTAGGTCGACGGCAATGGTATTGCCATACATAATGAACTTCTATTTGAGCGACGGCGGTTCTAGAGAAAAGGTTTCTGGTATGGGAGTTGAGATGGGCATTAACGTCATCTGGGGTTCGGAAAATAGGAAATCCGTGAAAGCTGTAAAGTCGATAAAAAAATTAATAGACAAGGTGTACGGCGGCTTGGAAATTCCCATAACATTAAAAGAACTAGGAGTTCCAAAGCAAGATTTGACATGGATGGCAGATTTATGCATTAAAAGGTGGCCAAGACCAAGCAGTCCGATAAATGCTACAGAAAAGGACATTCTGTCTGTATACGAAAAGATGTGGGAAGGCAGGCTCTGAAAAATATGGAAGATTGTCCTAATCTTATATGCTTTTAAAAAGTCAGCATGCTAAAATTTTGTATAGTGTCGCAGCATGAGCTTGGACTTTAAACGTATATTCAAACCCGATTATGAGATTGTTAGCGAAGGTCCTGTCTGGGACGGCCGCAACCTATTGTTTACTCTGATCCAGGATAGCAAAATAATGAGGTACAATCCGGAGAACGGCAAGACAGAGGTTTTCATGTCTGACACCAACCACGCCAATGGTCTGAAGGTGGACTCGCAGGGAAGATTGTATGCCTGCGAGGGTGGCAGTAGAAGAGTGGTTAGGTACGAGAAAAACGGTAGTGTTACGGTTTTGGCTGATAAATTTCAGGAAAAGCGTCTCAACATGCCCAATGACCTGACAATAGATGACAAAGGCGGAATTTGGTTCACGGATCCTTGGTATGAGGGAACAGGAGGCGAATGGAGCAAAGACCGCACCCAAATGGAGCTTGGGCACGAATCTGTATACCGATTGGATCCGCGACCTGATGGTTCTTATTCCATTCAAAGGGTTGTTTTTGACACGACACGGCCGAACGGCATACTCTTCTCGCTGGACTTCAAGACGCTTTATGTTGCGCAGAGTGGAAGGCTACAGACAGAGAAGAAGGAGTTGAGGGCATATCCCGTGAAAGCTGATGGTACTTTGGACAAATGTACCGTATTGTATGATTTTTATCCCTACCGAGGTGTTGACGGGATGTGTCTGGATGCAGAAGGTAACATTTGGGCTACCGCTGGCAATAGAATTGACGGCGGTCCTGGTCCCATGATTTATGTGTTCTCTCCTGATGGGAAGATATTGGAAAGGCATATGCTGCCGGAACCTGTGGTAAAGCCTACCAACTGTGCCTTTGGTGGCCCGGAATTAGACACACTATACGTGACTACCGGCAATGGTTCTGTGTATGAGGTAAAAACGGGAAGCAAAGGAAGGTTAATAAAGTTTGTTGTCCAATAGTTTTATGAGATGTTATAAGATGGAATGGCACAACAGATACGGTGACAGAGGATGGCTGGAATCTTATAGGCCTACCGCAATTGTCACGGGTGCGAAGGAATTTTCTATAGGTGAAGCCATCGTGCTTAGTCTTCTGGATGCAGTGCCCAACATAAACGTGATATCTATTTCAAGGAACGATAACAGGGATCTGCGCAGAAGGTTCGGCGACAGAGTATTCTTCGTCCCGATGGATTTGAACCCTCTGAACTACAGAGGAGGGCTGGACGAGTTTCAGGACACATTGTACGGCAAAATAGACCTCGGCCTCAAACATTTTCAAAAGGAAGGCGACATGGAGCCTGGTCACATAGACTTCTTATTCAACAATGCAGGAATCTATGATTTCGGATCTTTGACCAAGACGTCCAATGACAGCATAAGCAACCTGGTAGGGGTGAACTATCTGGGCCATGTGATGACGGCGAAGACTGTTATGAAATTGAATGAAGACAATAATTTTGACAATTCCAGGAACTTCAGGCTGTGCGAAGTGGGTTCCTTCCAGGGAGTAGATGTCAGGGGCGGCAGGCCGGTCTATGCACCATCAAAGGCGGCGGGTCTAGATTTCTGCCAAAGTCTTACAAGAGGAAACGAGGCGGAGGTGGTGTCTTACATAGCCGTCGGGCCCGTGGATACTTACATGCTGCATGCCAACCACTGGTCGACTAAGGCGGGGGGCGACAAACAATTTATAGACAGTATTTTTTCCAGTGATAGTGAAGCTTACAAGGCCATATTCATCGATGGTAACCAGCAATATTTCGAATCATATATTTCAAATTTTGATGAAACAGTACAGGCCAAACTGAAGGAGACTTATTCCAAGTATCTGCAAACAAGAGAAAAATACGCCAAAATTGAAAATTTTGCCACGGAATTGACAGCAGGCGTGGGCAGGAACATAGTTAAAAGGATGCTGCAGTCGTCAAAGGATTGGCCGTCCGACATAGTCATATATAACAGGCAATGGAACAGCGGCAACAACTCTTTCTTCAATGGTTACCTTTCGATACCGCTGGACCCGTCGCTGGAAAGGGGGTACGACAAGCTTTCCAGAATTATTGGTGGGAATGTTAACGAAGTCGATTGGAAAGAAGTCTGATACGCTTTTAAAAGACCTGTGTCCAAATTATAAAGGTGTGTTTGATGTCCGAGAAATACATGCTTCTTATAAACGGGGAGAAGGTTGCTACAGAAGAACACATACCGGTCAAGAATCCCGCAAATGTAAATGAAGTTGTTGGAATGATTCCCAAGGCCAAGAGAGAGCATCTTGATGCTGTAGTGGATGCTGCGGAGGACGCCTTTAATTCCCCATGGTCGAAAAGGGATTTTTCCAGGAACAGGGGAAAGGTGATGCTGAAGGCGGTAGAGCTGATGCAGGCGGATCTGGACAACTTGTCAAAGCTTTACACAATGGAGCAGGGCAAGCCGTTCAAGGAAGCGAAGGCTGAAATAGAAGCCTTCCTCAGCACACTGGACTTCTTCGCAGGATTCGGAGGCAAGTTGTATGGTACAGAGAACACTGCAAACTTGTCGGACAAGGAGGAGCTTTGGACTATCGACAAGCCCGAGCCCATCGGCATAGTTTTGGCAATAACCCCGTGGAACTTTGAGATGTCACTGCTTGGCTGGAAGCTCGCACCCGCACTCATCTGTGGAAATACAATTATCATAAAACCGTCCAGCAGCACACCGCTTACTACTTTGAGGGCGATGGAGCATTTTTACAAGGCCGGCCTGCCAAAAGGCGTCATAAATGTCGTCACAGGAAGCGCTTCGGAAATAGGAGAATATCTGGTGCCGCACCCGAAGGTAAGAAAGGTGGCTTTCACAGGCTCGACAGAGATTGGCCAACAGGTCTACCAGCTGGCCAGCAGTGGAATAAGAAGTGTCACGCTGGAGCTGGGGGGCAGCGATCCCACCATAGTCTGCGACGATGCTGATTTGGAGGACGCGGCCAACAACATTGTTAACAAAGGTAGGTTCAGGAACTGCGGGCAGTCTTGCACATCAGTAAAAAGGCTGTTTGTCTTCGAAAGCGTGGCAGATAAATTCATCAATCTGGTAATGGAACATGTATCGAAGATAAAGGTAGGGAACGGCTTGGAGCCTTCTGTTACGATGGGGCCTCTGCACAACGAGTCCCAGAGGAAGTCTGTGGAGTTCTTGGTTGAAGATGCTGTTAACAAGAGCGGTGCCAAAGTTCTTGCGGGCGGCAAAAGGCCTAAAGGTAGCGAATTTGAGCATGGCTGGTTCTACGAACCGACAGTCTTGACAGAAATAGACGAAGATGCAGAGATATGGAAGCAGGAATGCTTCGGGCCCGCCTTGCCTATAGCAGTTGTGAAGGACTTGGACGAGGCTCTCGAGAAAGCTAACGATACAAATTACGGCCTCGGTTCGGGCATCTGGACCAAGAACCTGGACAGGGCATACAGGTTTGCTAACAATGTGGAGTCAGGCATTGTCTGGATAAATGCTCCTCCTCTTAGTGTGCCCGAGACCTGCTTCGGCGGGGTGAAGGACAGCGGCATAGGAAGGGAACTTGGCATGAGAGCCATAATGGAGAACATGGAGCCAAAGTCAATCAGAATAAGGTTCTCCAAATAGACTAGAATTTAAATTCCTGACCGTCAACTTATTATCGATGGCAATGACCAAAGTCACAGTTATAGGCGCGGGTAACCTCGGTTCTCAGATTGCCTACCAGATATGGCTTAGGAACCTCACAGACCACCTGCATCTGATAGACATAAAGCTGGACACCGGAGCGGAGCCTGCGGCAGGGCACGCTCTGGATCTGATGCATGCCATGGGAACTCACTCGCACAAGGGCAAGGAGAAGCTTCCCAAGGTTACACATTCCACAGCAGACTATTCAACATCAAAAGGATCAGACGTCATAGTCATCACAGCCGGTTTCGGAAGGAGGCCCGGGATGAAGACGAGGAACGAGCTCGCCGAAGCCAACCTCAAGATAATCAAGCCCATAATAGAACAGCTGGAGTATGACGAAAATACAATCTTCATACCGGTCACCAATCCTTTGGATGTAATTACTTATTTCATAGGTGAATATGCCAACCATGACAGGCGCAAGGTCATAGGCAGCAGCAGCGCACTGGA
>CAYJRO010000003.1:16259-18925 GCA_964372425.1 uncultured archaeon | reverse complement strand
CAACTACATTTTGACAGACACCCGTCTCCTATCAAACCCCCTATGAATTCTCATATACCATCGTTTATTTTTATGTATTTTGCATCTATGATTTTAATTATTCATAATGTTTTCGCCGGTTCATTTCCGGTGAGTTTTGTGTTATAATGCTGTTATGGGTTCGTCCGGACTCGAACCGGAGTTTCCGCCGTGTGAGGGCGATTTTAGGTCTTCCAATGTCCTAACCGCTAGACTACGAACCCATTTAAAATTATTTTGTTTGCCTCTAATTTATCTTCAAGTTTTTCTTGAAATGTTTAATTTATAGACAGAAAGGCTTAAGACCTGGCGGGAAGAGATTGTCCTTAGATGTCTTTAAATATTTTACGTGAAATGGATTTTTCCGAGCTCGAGCAAAAACTGCGCACCGTACCTTTATACAAAGATTTGAAAAATCTGCCGTATGAGAAAGCCAAAATAAGCTTGATAAAAGCGGTGCCTGACGAGTTGTTGCCACTGCAGAAATACCTGATGGAAGACAGGTTGACAGGGCTGTCTAATCTGAGGCACGAACTGCTGGAAAGTACTGGCGTAGATATAAACAGTATGTCCAAGGGCTATATAATGTCAGATGGTGAGAGTTCGTACGGCCTAATACCGCCTGTTGTGGAGGTGTCCTACTATGAAAGGGGCTTTCCGCGTGTCATATTGGACGGTATTCACAGGGTATGGCTGGCATTGGCTGCAGGTGAAAACATAAATGTCTTGCTGGTAGAAGACGTGGATTTCCCTCTTCCGGCGTTTCCCAACAGATGGGAAGATATCGTGATTTACAGCACACCGCCGGATGACAGTATTAAAAGGACCTACAGGTGCTATGACAGGAGGTTTTACAGCAGGTTCAGGAGGGATCTGAACAGCATGTTTAAAACGGGTGATATGAGAATGTGACTAGCAAAAGGCATCCAGAACCATCTTTCCCGCGTCTGTTATCTTCGTGTACATCCTTCCGGATGATATCTCGTTTCTGACAAACCCGGCCTCCTCCAGCTTGCTCACATAATAGTTGAACTTGGACCTGGTGGGCTCGGTGAACAGGTCTCTTGCTCTTCTGGCCAGCTCAGAGACAGCCATTGTCTTCTCCTTGCTTATGAATTTCAGCATGCCCAGCTCTGTGTCGGAAATCAGACTGACCGGAAGCAGAGGCACATCCACGACAGCCTTGCCTCCGTAGGAGATGAATCTGCCGCTTTCCTTCAAGGCCTCGTCGTATTCCTCTGCAATCACATAGTATGCCTTGCATTTTGTTATCGATGCAGCGAAGATTGCCGCTGACGTTGCTACGTGGGAACCCGAGGATATGTTCACATAGACAGCATTTCCCTTCTTCTGCTCCCTCTTTATTGTCTTCACTATTTTCCTGAAACAGTCCAGATAATCCTCGTATACTACTGGCAGCAGCTCTATGTGGAAATACTTGGAGAACTTCTTCTGGATGTGACAAGCGCTGTCCCTTGTCTTGTTGCTGACCCAGCTGTCCGTCTTCACCTTTATCTTTGGGTTGGGTATGACCATGTATACCTTGTCCGCACCTATCTTCATGCATCCCCAGATGCCCCTTTCCCTGTCCCAGCCGGCTATGAGTATGTGCACCTTCATGAAATCGTCTAAGATTATTTAGAATTGAAAGGGATAAATTGGTTAAAAATTGCTTTCGAAATCCAGCAGAAACGAGTTGAGCTTCCACACCGGAACCACGAAGGTCTCGCCGTCCTTCACAATCTCTTCCTGCAGAAGCGTTACTATCATTGTATGCAGGCTGTTTGAAGCATCGATTCCGAGTTCGGTGGCGGATTTATCATCAGATGCCAGAAAAATGGAAAGCTCTTTCAGCCTCAGCTCTTGCTCTCGAACAGCCTTCGCCAGCGCTGTCTTCTTGTTCCTCCCTCCTTTCCACTGCTTGCAGTCCACGCACAGCACCATGTCTCTTCTTGTAGCCAGCAGGTCTATCTCATGCCTCCTGTTCGCCTTGAACCTGAAGTTCTTCCTGACAGAGAAGCTGTGAGAGATGAAAATCTCAGACACAAGGTTCTCGAACTCCCGCCAGCCTATGGAAGAGGCCGTGTCCTCCAGAGTAAATTCTTTCATAAACTTTATTTCTTACAACTGTTAATCTATATATTGTGATTTTTATTCGAATGAAGCTTGCCGACATACTTTTTCTCCTGACATCGGTGCCGACGCTGGCCATAATCTTCGCCGGCCATTTACTTGGCATAATAACTTTCAACGGTCTTGTCGCGTGGTCGTCTGGCGGGCTTATCGCATTCTTTGTGGCCGCCTGGCTGAGAAACAAGTACTCTTCGGACTTTGACTATTATTTCCGTGCTCTTGTTCATATGCTGGGGGGCATAGTCATAGTGTCTGTAGGGACAATGTATTTCAGGGAGACCGCTATACTACTCACTTCGGCCCTGCTGTCCTTGTTCGCTATAAACGCGCTGCTTGAGAGGCTGAACATACTCACCACCTTCGCCTTCTTCAAGTGGCATGCTATCAAGAAGGCGTCGCACTATTTCTCGGGCACCTATTGGCTGATGTCGGCGCTGTTCGTCCTGATAGTCTTCCCGACGCCCATAGCCTATGCCAGCATACTTGTGCTGGCGATAGGCGACTCCTCGGCCAAG
>CAYJRO010000003.1:0-16249 GCA_964372425.1 uncultured archaeon | reverse complement strand
ACTGGTAGGCCGCGCATGGGGCAAGACAAAGCTGCCTCTAAACCCTAAGAAGACTGTGGTGGGCAGCATGACGTGCTTCGTGACATCGCTGGCGGTGATGCTTAACTTCTTCGACGCCTACACCTCTCTGATAGGTGCTTTCGTCGCTGCTTTCGTAGAGTCGCTGCCAAAAAGCGTGGACGACAACCTGACTGTAACTCCTGCTGTGGCGACTGTCCTGTTCCTAAAATCTTTGCTGTAGAAGATTTATTCATGAAGCTGCAAATTACAAGAGGTGACTGGTATTCTGATATGTGGTATTGATGAGGCGGGGCGCGGGGCACTGATAGGACCGATGACTATAGCTGGTGTCTGCATAGACAAGAAACTTGAAAGCAAGATGAAGGTATTGGGAGTGAAGGATTCGAAAGAGCTGTCCCCCGCCCGAAGAAGGGAGTTATACCAGCACATAGAGGACATGACAATGGAAAGGGGCGGCGATGTCGTGATTTTCAAGGTGCCTGCCTGCAAGATAGAAAGCTACAAGCGCATGGGCATCAACCTGGACAGGGTGGAAGCGATGAGAATGGCGGACATCATAAAAGCTCTTGATGCGGACGTATTTTACATAGACTCCCTTAGGTCGGACGCCAGCAAGTTCAAGAAGATGATAATGGAGTATCTGCCGGCTGATAAAAGGAAGGCGAAGCTTGTCGTGGAAAACCATATGGACGAGTCTGTCACTGTCGTTGGGGCGGCCAGCATAATGGCCAAGGTCGAGAGGGACAAATCTGTAGAGGAGATAAAGGAAGCTGTCGGCTTTGACGTAGGAGTAGGATACAGCCACGACCAGAGAACGATCAAGTTTTTGGAAAAGATATTGCAGGAACACGAATCTCCTCCTGAATATCTTAGGACGCACTGGGACACCGTAGAGACGACGGCCAGGAGGCTGCTGGATGAGGACAAGAAGGTCAAGAGCTGGGTCATGGAGAAGGTCCTGAGGCAAAGTTCTCTGCAGGGAAGGCTGAGGGATTTCTTTTTCAAGAAGAATGTGGAATGTTAGCTAGTCGAAAATCTTACCGGAAATGAACTTCCGACAACTTTAAATCTAGTCTTTGCCAATTGTTTCAATGCTAGTTTTATGGAAAGGCTGCCCAAAGATTTAGTTGATAAAATTGCTGGCATAAGAAAGCAGCATACAGCCAGGGCTGTATCTAGAATTCTAGATGTTTCTTTAAATACGGTAAATCATGCTACTTCAAAATACAAGCTGTTATCTCAATCTGACAGAATGGAACTATGGAGAAAATACAGCCCGACAAATGCCATACGGCATCAGGTGTCTAGGAGTTTACAGAGGTGTAAAATTTTGGAAAATATAAGGTTTGATAAAGACTTTGGCTATGCGATGGGTTGTTGTTTTGGTGACGCTTCTGTAAACAATTATAAAGGTGTCTATAGCATAACTCTTCAAACTAGAAATTTATCTTTTGCGAAGAGCTTTATGCATTCTTTATTTAAGACCACTTCGATAATCCCTCGTTTTTATGAACGTACTTATGATATAAAAATAACGCCTGATAACAGAGTGTATCGTAATTTAAAATATTATGTGGTAACACTCTATAGCTCGGTTTTCGTGAAATATATAACTGATAAATTATGTTTGAAGCAGTCGAAGCTAAGACACGAAATAAGTTTAAATAAATTATTAGAATTCGGTAATGATTTTTGTATAGGGTTCATAAGAGGGGTATTCGATTCGGATGGGAGTATAATCATATCTAGGTACGGACATGTAAAAAGACCTGTAATCAGCATAGTTGTATACTCCAGTTATAAGAGGTTTATAGGGGTCTTCCGAAAGCTTTTAATAAATTTTGGTCTTCACCCCTCTAGAATTTCAGTTTATAAGAACAATACGACCAAGGAGGCGTATAGGCTTATCATTGGTAGGCGGGAAGATATTATTAGATTTCGTTATCTCATAGGGTCTGGTATAGATTACAAAATTAAAAAGTTGGGAGTGGCAATTGGTCTAACTTTGAAATATTCTAAAAAGTCTTTGTATGTAAGATACATGCAGTTATGTGAGAACATGTCTTGTGCCGGAGTGTGAAAAAACTGCAGTCGCAATCGTAAATGTCTTTTAATTTGTTATAAGTCACGATGTGCTCCTCGGTGTCTCCCAGTACTTTGAAATGTATCCTTTTCTCGCTGTCTACGTCCTTAATCACTCTGTTCTGCGATACCAGCTCTCTGGCCTTTTCTATTATCTTGGCGGAAGGCTCCCTCATAAATTGAATTTGTAGTCGCTACGTAAAAGGTTTATGCTTGATCTTAATGCCTGCTTGGCAGGAAAGAATAAATAGCTGAACTCGGGTAATAAGAATATGAAAATACCTGAAGACGTGATAAGCGGGCTGAAGGAAGCCAGGGGGAATAGGATTTTTGTTCAGTTTCCCGAGGGCCTGAAATTGAGGATACAGGGTATCAAGACTGCCCTGGAAAAGGAGGGCTTCGAAGTAGTGCTTTCACTGGAAAGGATTTGGGGGGACTGCGACCTTAGGCTGAATGATGCCAAGCTTTTCGGGTGCGATGCCATATTGGAGGTGGCGCACCAGGATTTCGGCGTGAAGCGCGACATGCCTGTAGTGTATTGGGATTATTTTTCCGACGTGGATCCCCTGCCTGCGCTGAAGAAGGAGCTTCACAAGCTAGATGACTTCAGCAACATAGGGATTGTTGCTAGCCTGCAGTTCCTGCCAGCAATGGAAAAGGCAAGGAAGTTCTTGGAGGAGAGCGGCAAGAAGACGTTCAGTGGCAAGACGGAACAGTACATAGGGCAGATACTTGGCTGCAGGGTCGGGGCTGGAAAGCAGGTTGAGGACAAGGTCGACTGCTTCCTGTGCGTGTCGGCCGGCCGCTTTTATCCGACAGGACTCAGCCTTGAGACCGACAAGCCCGTGTTCAACCTGGACCTTGAGCTCGGGGAGATAGTTAGCATGGACGGGGTGAGGAAGAAGATGCTGAAGGTGGCGGCCTGGAACAGGGCTGTCTTCAGGGATGCGAAGAAGGTGGGGCTGATGGTGTCGACAAAACTGGGCCAGTACAGGGATGTCTTCGGCATCAAGAAGATGATAGAAAAGCTTGGCAAGGAAGTTTATGTGCTTGCGATGGACGAGTTTGACCCCGGCAAGCTTGAGGGGCTTAAGCTGGATGTCGCCGTCAATGCTGCTTGTCCGAGGGTTTTCGATGACCATGCCAAATACAAGATACCAATGGTCAACATAGATGACGTGCTAGGAGTAATGCCGCCCGGGTCTGGACTGTGGAAGTCGCATTGATTTTTATCTAGAGGAAGACAAATTTTTAGTAATGAAGGTTGTGTTGTCTCTGGGCGGTTCGCTTCTCACGAGGGAGCTGACTGGTGAGAATTTCAAGAAATACGTGGATGCTGTGCTCAAGCTGAAAGAAGACGGGCATAGGTTGATAGTTGTGTGCGGCGGAGGGAAGACCTGTCGCGATTACCAGAAGATTGCCAGGCCGCTCGGAGCCGGAAGGGACGAGCTAGACTTTATAGGGATAATGGCCACGCACCTGAATGCTGCGGCTTTCTGTTTTTCTCTCGGCGGAAACGGGCATCTTGTAAAGTGGAACTCGCTTGAAGGAGCCGGAGAGGATGTAAGGAAAAATTTCGGGAAAGGGGTTGTCGTGGCTGCAGGCTATGACGTAGGCACGTCCACAGACTATGACGCAGCCTACTTCGCCCAGACAGTGGAAGCCGATTTGCTGGTGAACGCCACGAACATTGACGGCATATACGACAGCGACCCGAAGACCGACAAGGGTGCCAAGAAGTTCAACAGGATGTCTCACGACCAGTTCATAGGCATTGTCAAAAGCAACGTGCAGGCGCCGGGGGAGTACAGGCTGTTTGACATGAAGGCGGCGAAGCTTATCAAGAAGCTTGGCTTGAAGATGGTTAGCATAGACGGGAATGACCCAGAAGAGATTTTGAAAGCCGTTAGTGGCGGGCACTCGGGGACCGAGGTATCATAAGCTACCCTATCAGTGCGAACAGTCCCAAGATTACAACAATTATTCCTATGAGTATGGCCGCGAATATTATCAACGACTTTGTGGATGAGAATATCTGCTTCCTCAGGAAAATCACTATCCCGGCAGTGACAGAGATTGCCAGTATCAGCGAGATGGGAGAGCCTCCGGAGTATATCACTATCGACTGGAAGAACTCGAAAAGCTTGCTTACTATGAACCAGAGCGTCAAACCGGCCTGCACGACTATGCCGACCAGCAGCTCTAGAAAGACCTGTAAAGGTGAGCTTACCATATAAAATAAGTTCTCGATTCCGATAATATTAATTCAGGCCCCAGTAGCTTAGACTGGTAGAGCATAGGATAGCTCAATTGCATGGTAAGCAAAAGGCCGCGTGTTCAAATCACGCCTGGGGCTCAGTCAGAAATCAATATCATTTTTTGCTAGGAAGATTTTATACAGTAAAGGTTTGTCTTGACTTTCAAGTCGTTGTCTTCAAAATCTCTTGTAATTCGCTTCTTCTCATCAATGACCGCGACCTTGAAGCCAAGTTGGCGCAGTCTTGATATGAAGGGTCTCGGTGACTTTGACGGGAGTTCCGTGAAAAGCACCAAGTTATCATTGCTTCTTACGGTCCTTGTCATGCCCTCCAGCGCCTGCGGCTCGCCTCCCTCTATATCCATCTTTATTAAATCGACCTTCCTGTCTTTCAAAAAGTCGTCTATCCTGATACATTCTACTTTCAGCTTCTTATTCGGCAGGATGCTGTGTTTGTACATGGAACTCCAGCCAGCAACTTTAAAATAGTATAGTTCCATAAACCCTTTCTTGTTGGCAACGGCTTTCTGGAAGGGGTAAACGTTAGTAAGCCTGTTGAGCTTCACGTTCTCCTTTAGCAAACCAAAATCTGTTGGTGACGGTTCGAATGCGTATACCTTTCCGTTTTTGGCCTTTTTTCCAGATATGACAGAAAAGTGGCCTATGCTCGCACCTATGTCCAGAACAATGTGGTTCAGTTTTATAGAATTCTCCAGCAATTCCGTAGTGAATGGTTCGTAGCCTTTCAAGTAGTAAAAAAGCAATGAGAAGCTGATTTTGAGCTTTAGGCCTCGAACTTTTATGACTATTTTTGGCAGAGGCAGGTAGGATGTCAGACAGCGCAGTATGATTTCTACCAGTACTCGAAGTCTCATATGCCATAGTTGCACGAATATTGTAATAAAAGTGTGTATAATTGTTTAGAAATTAAACTTCCTTCTAGCCATGCGGATATCGTCATCGGTTATGGTCTTCCTGCCAGCATGCTTTGCCAGGATATTGGCTTCCATCGAGAGCCTTGTCACATAGTCTTCCAAGACGTCTGCAAAAGCCTCAACGGCCTCCTTTGACACCCTTTCCGCGCCTGCCTTCTTCAAAATCCTTTCCAGTGGCGACAGCGTCAGCGCTTTCGACATAATTAAAATTATCCTGCTTGAAGCTTAAAAATGCACTTCGAATATCTTGACCTCTGGGTTATTGTAGACGAGTGTGAAGTTGTTCAGCTGCGGTATTCCGAACTCCTGCACTCCCTGGCCGTTGAAGAAGAACATGTTCGTGAATAGCGAGTCCCTCGTAAGAGGGTCGAGGTAGAACAGCACCTGGAAGCTGGGATCGACAAACACAAGACCGTCCAATGCCCCTCCAGTAGCGTTGCTGTTGTCGAAGAAGAAAGGCGCTCCGTTCTGGAAGAATATTATCTGCCTTACCACTGCGTTCCTTATGCCCTGCTGCGGGCTCCTCAGGACAGGCGCCACGCTGTTCTCTGTCTGGACGATGCTGATGGTCGTGCTCAGCCCGGTCTGGCAGCCATAGCTTATCGCTCCGAGCTGCTGGGAAAGGCCCTGGTCGACTATGCACTGCATGTAGTTGCGGCCGCTTCCGGTGCCGAAGTAGGTGAGCCAGTAGTACTTGCCTATCAGGTCGTTCGTGGCGAGCAGGTACATCTTCTTTACTGGGTCGCATGCGTTGTCCGGCATCCTGTCGCCGAACTCCTGCCTGGCCTTGTCGCACTGCTCAGGAGTGAGTGCTGTGTATTTCCTGAGGATGTTCAGCGCCTCGGTCTCGTTGCCCACGGAGAACACCCTTCCCATGTCCTGTATCCTGATGTTGTGGTTGTACGGCACGCAGTCCTGCGGTGCACAATGGGCGCCGTCCGCCATCACCTTCCTGCCGGCCAGGTTGGTTATTATATGGCCTGGATCCCACCAGGTGACGACAAGCGTGTCCTGGTCACCGTTCTTGTTAAGCCAATCTAAAGCATCGTACCAGTTGCCGCTTATCTCGATGCCGCGGGATGCTATTCCTATCTGGATGGAGTTGGAGATAAAGACAAGCGTAAGGACGATCACTACTCCGTAGAATGCTGCGCCGAACACAGGAGGCCTGCTCTTCAGATAATTGAGCATGTTGCCTATGATGTAGCCTGCAGTCGTGGCGGCCGCCATCTGGAACTCAAGCGAGAACCTCGTGCCTCTTAGTATGGCTAGGAAGGAGGCCATTGCCCAAAGGAAGAGGAATATCTCCATGAAGTTGGCCTTCTCCTTTCTCCACAGCTTGAAGACCACAAACAGAGGCAGGCCTATCATCGTGAAGAGCGTCGGTAACAAGCCGACCCTGCCCACTATCGTCATGAAGCCGTCGATAGACAGGATGTTTATCGGCTGGAGCTCTGCGACTGAGATGTTTACTATCAGACCCCCTATGCCGCCTATGAAGCCGAAGGCGTCCCTTATGGAGGTGAAGAGTGTGGGCATGCCGAAGGCTGCTGCTACAGCATTCGATACTACAATAATTATCAAAAGCGGTATTAACAGCTGCTTCATCTCATGGATGATTTCCTTGAAGTTGAAAGAAAGCTTGAAGCTGTGGACGAACTGCTCCAATACCCTAAATACCAGGAGTGCGGGCAAAAATAGGACAAAAAACAGCATAGGCAACCATCCCCCTGTCCACGTGAAGGCGAACAGCAAGTTGGTTATCACTGCCAGCGCAAGGAAGAAGATGGCGCTTTTGCCGGGACGGAAAAGCTTGCCTGTCTTCTGGTAGGACTGCGAGTATTTTTTGAGCGCCAGCAGTATGGAAAGTGTGGTGAAGAATGTGTAGAATACTACCACCGGGTCGTTGTCCGTATAGCCTGCCATCGAGACGCCGATGAATGTCGGGCTTAGGACTGCCAGCAGGGCTACTACAAGGCCGCCCCAGTTGTTGGAGATAAGCCTGCCAACCAGGAAAGCCGGGAGCACCCCCAACGCTACCATGATTATTGGCGACCACATTGCTACCTTGACGAATGCTATCGAACTGAAAAATATCTGTGCTATCTTGTAGAAAATTATCATGGCATAGTCCCAGCCGAGAGTTGAGATGAACGGCCTGCCGGGCGGATAGTAGCTGAGGATGTCCCACTTGGGCGGAATAAAGCCGTTATCCATTATCTGGACCGCATGCCTGTAATACCAGTGCGGGTCGTAGTCCAGCACGGTCGGCGAATCCAGGGTGGACATCCTCACCCATGCGCTGAGGGCTATCACGAATGCTAGCAAGCCTAATGCCAAAAGCACCGACGGCAGGCTTTTAATATCGAACTTCATCTTTTACACTTGTGGTTATATCAATTATATTGATGCTTTAAATTTTAAATTATAGTCTAGATGACGGACAGGTATTTGATTATGCCTTTTTTCTCCATTCTTGAAAGATAAAATAAATCGCTGTAGGCTTCCTTGAGCAGCAACGAGGGCGACTTGAGATGCCTACAAAAGGCCTTGACAGACAGCCATCTCCAGCCGGATGCCTCCATCTTTCTCTTTAGTATCTGGTCTTCTCCCCTGCTGATGTTGGGAAGCATGATGCCTAAAGTGGCCTCTTTTCTAACAAGTGTGTTGGAGGTGAATGCCCTTTGTTCCGAATTCAGGAAATCTTTTGCCGTTATCATAAGTTTTCTCACATTGCCGACCAGACCGTGGCCTAAGCCGTAGCCGGAGACGGCGCCTATCCTGCTTTTTTTGTCCGGTGTGTACAGTATTTTTCTGTACCATTCTCTGTTCACCACTATGTCTGCATCAATGAAAAAAAACCGTTTTGTCTTGACCGCTTTCATCAGCTTCGTCCTGGCCAGCCCCAGCCTTCCTCTCTCAAACAGTATCTTGCATCCGAACTCCTTGGCTATTTCCGGGGTGCCGTCGGTGCTGTAGCCGTCGCAGACCAGTATCCTGCTGACGTCCATGGTGTCGTTTATGGATTTCAAGCACAGCCTGAGCGTCCTGGCCGAATTCAGTGTCGGGATGCAGATGTCGAACCTTTCCATGAATTAATCTTGGTGTAGTTTAGAAATATCTTATTGTCTGCTGGCGTCTGGGCCTGCGCTAAGTTTTAAACTATAAAGCACTAATTATACACAATATTCAGAGTGGTGTCCAAGTGGCCGAGAAAAAGGAGATAACGATAGAGATAAGGAAGCCGGAACTGATAGCAGTACTTGTGTTTGCTGCGATTGTTTTGGCGATGGAGCTGAACGTCACTCTGAACACGCCTATCTCCTTTGGAGACGAAGCCTTCCATGTGAGGCTTGGCCAACTTATAGCACAGGAAAGTGATTACTTTGGCTTCATGCCATTTGAGGTGACAACACTTATAAGACAGGGGTTCGAGAGACCGCCGCTTTGGAACTTGCTAATAGCCGGATTCTCTATTTTTGGATTTCAGGAGATGCTGGTCAAATCCCTAACACCATTCATCGCTGTCATGACAGGCATTGCTGTCTTCCTGCTTACAAGGAGGCTGCTGGATGAGAAGGTGGCGATGGTGGCTGCCATTATCACAATGATCATACCTTCTTTCGTGACATATTCCGTGCTCTTCTATACAGACGCGCTTCTTACTTTCTACACTGCCTTGGCCGTGCTGCTTTTTGCAGTCGCGATGAAAGAAGACAATAGGAAATATATGATTTTGTCTGCTGTGTTTGCTGCGATGGCTTTCTTGACAAAGAAGCCTGGAGTAGCTGTCATAGGATTCTTTGCTGTCGTTTTGCTGTATGAGCTGCTTACACAGAGGAAGCTGCTGCTGGTAAAGAAGTATGGTATAGTCTTCCTTGTATTTTTGGCCGTGGTTTCGGGGTTTTTGGTAAGGAACTACAGCCTTTACGGAACCCCCATGTGCTTCAACCTGCCGTTCATCAGCATCTTCGACACTGGCGGATGTTCGACAAACGAGGTCAGGTCTGTTCATTCGTTCGGTGGCAGGACTTTAGAAACAGGAACTGAGCAGAGCATATACTCGATAGGGCTTGTAAACTATCTGATCTTCGCTTACGGCAACGTATGGTTTGTGGTTCTGGGCGCAGCCGCCGGGTTCCTGTTGCTTATATGGAAGAGGGACAAGTTCGTGAACATGCTGATGTTATACTTCCTGTTTTTCCTGCTTCTTTTCCTGGTGCCTACTGTAGTTTATAGGGCAGAGGACGCGGCAAGGCTGACTCTGAGTTGGGTCTTCCTTTTCGGCATCATGGCTGCTACGTTTTTCGCTGAAATACATCACTTTTTGAGCAAGTACAACAAGTATGTGGCAGTGGTAGTGTTCATAGTGGTCCTTATATTTTCCTACCAGAGCCTGGCGTCCAAACTTGCCAGCTTGGAAGGTGTAAAGCGGTTCTCGCCCGCTTTCTTCGAAGCGTGCGACTGGGTGAAGGATAATCTGCCGCAGGATGCGACTCTTTATGACATCTGGAGCCACAGGTCTGTATACAACTGCCAGAGGAACGCCGTCGGACCCGTGGGAGTGCCGGACATAGAACTCAGCCTAGATGTCAACGTGTCTGTGAAGGCCGCCAAGGACAATGGTATAGACCACATCTTCATAGAGAAATTCAGCATAGACCCGCAGAACCGCAATCTTATGGAGATGTACAACCTGAATTTCGTCCAATTCATGGACAGCAGCCCGGACGTGTTTGTAAAAGTCTTTGAGAGCGGGCCGCCTGTAGACGAGTGCATGCAAAAGGGCGGATGCGACGGTGTTGTGATTTATCAGATAAACTTTACCGACTTCTAATCTATTTTTTATTAACCAAACTCTCATATAGCCTAAGCAGTCTCGCAGCCATGACAGTGAATTCCAGTTCTTTGCTTGCAAACACACGAGACCTTTTAGCCAGCGTATCTCTGAACTTTCTGTCGTAAAACCCGAGTATGGCATCCCTAAGCTGGACTGCGCTCCTAGGCTTTACAACCATGCCTGCCTTGTTTTTCTGTATGTATTCGGAGATGCCGGCTTCTGTCGTGGTTATGACTGGCACGCCACATGCCATAGCCTCGGCTGCGACTATACCGAAGCCTTCCGCCTTGTTTATAGAAGGCAGTAGGAAGACATCCGCTATAGAATAGTAGGACGGCAGGGTTTTGTGGCTTGCGCCGCCTGTAAAGATGACTTTGTTTTCAAGGCCGAGGCCTTTTGCCATGGACTTGTAGTCGTCCAGAAGCAGCCCCGATCCAACGACTATCAGCTTGAACTTCTTATCCAAGGACGAAAGGCCCTCCAGCAGGTAGTCAAGTCCCTTGTACTTGTGCCATGGGTTCAGGACACTCACAAACAGCAGTGCCAGCTCGTCCTTGCTTATACCAAGCCTCTTGCGTAGTTTTTCATCTGGCTTCGTTTGATGGAAAAGTGTCGTGTCTATGCCTGTTGGTATGACAACCGTCTTGCCTTTGAAATACTTTATGCGCGACCTTCCTATGTTCCTTCTAGCCGATACTACTATCTTGTCCGAAAGGCCGAGCGTTGTCTGGAAGAGCGTGGAGTTGTAGGATTCTATCATGAAGCGCCTTATGTTGATGCCTTCCTCGAAAAGGTCGTTGTAGTGGTAGATGACTGACGGTATTCCTTTCAGTTTTGACATGAGAACAGCTGTGTCTGCAATCATTGCCGTGGGAAAAAAGGTGTGCATCACGTCAAGAGGCTCGTCTAGTATCTTCTTTGGCAGGCCTGTGAGGATTGGCGCACCGAAGAGGTGAACCTTGGCCTTCAGCCTGTGAACACCGAATGGCTCCGGATACCTATCTCCTGCGGTGTATGACGTGAAGACAGTCACTTTGTGACCCATATTGTGGAATGTCTTTGCCAGGTAGTATGCGCAAGTCTCGACGCCGCCCGTGTGGGGCGGGAAGAATGGTGTCACTATGCCTATCCTCATAACAAACAGCTATTTTTAATCTTATCCTTCTGTAATTTATAATTCGGTAAAAATGAGGACCCTGCTGATTTCGATGGCGCTGGCTTTCGCTGCAGTATATTTTATAACGCCACAGATGATCAAGTTCCTGATAGCCTCCGGCATAGTCGGGACTGACGTGCACAAGAAAGGCAGGCCGAAGATAGCCGAGATGGGCGGGCCGGCGGTACTGGTTGGCTTCCTGGCTGGTGTGTTCTTCTACATAGCGGTGAAGGTCTTCTTGTATGGCGGCATCCCGAACCTGATAGAAATATTCGCGGCTGTCTGCACGGCACTGATAGTGTCGATAGTCGGAATGCTGGACGACATAGGCTCGCTGATGAAGAGGACTGGTTTGAAGAGGGTCGGTGTCAGAAGGAGGTACAAGGTGCTGTTTCCCCTGGTTGCTGCTATACCGTTGATATCCATACTTGCGGGCCACTCGGTAGTGACCGTACCGCTTGTTGGCACCGTAGACCTAGGCCTTATTTACCCGCTTTTGATAGTTCCGCTTATAGTGATGGGCATGTCCAACGCCTTCGACATGGTTGCCGGCATGAACGGCCTTGAGGCAGGATTGGGGGCTGTATACTTGGGCGGCCTTGGCATCTTCACTTTCATATCGGGCAATGAAAGCGTCGCGCTTATTGCCTTCTGCGGAGCGGCTGCGCTGCTTGCATTTTTGAAGTACAACTGGTATCCGGCGAGGATAATGGCCGGCGACAGCCTTGTGTATTTTGTCGGGGCTACTGCTGCGGCAGTGGTAGTGCTGGGGAACATCGAGAGGTTCGCGCTTATAGCTTTCGCCCCGTGGATAATAGAGCTGCTGCTGAAGCTGAGGGTCAAGCTGGACGCCGAGAACTTCGGAGTGCTGCAGAAGGACGGGACGCTGAAGTCGCCCTACAGGAAGGTGTATTCGCTGACTTCGCTTTTCATGAGGCTTGGCAGGTTCAACGAGAAGCAGGTTGTTGCCATGATAATCATGCTTGAGGTGCTGTTTGTTGCCCTGGCATTCTTGCTTTCCGTAAGATTCGTGGTTTAGCTTGTTTCTTTTGGTTTGCACAGCCCCGATTAGTGTCCCGTCTCGGCAGGGCAAATTCGCCGCTCTTTAGCGCCGTAAATGTGCGGGCGCATTCTTGGCGAGTCGGGCTGTTAGAGGGATGCGGCGTGTCTTTGGTAGTCTGGAGCAAGAATTTGTCACTTGTCAATCAGCACGTTTTCCTTCAGATATTTCATAACAATCTCCACAAAGGGCTTCAAATCGCCTTTTAGACTCTTCCTGATTGCTTCGTAATACTCCAACCTCCTTTTGTTCTTTATGTCTATGGGAGGAAGGCCGTTTTTCATGAGTATGAAATTCAGCAACAGCCTACCGACCCTGCCGTTGCCGTCTATGAACGGGTGCACGCCCTCGAAACCACAGTGCATGTAAGATGCTACAATAACGGGATTGTATTTTTTCTTGCCGAATTTGTACCACTTGATCAAATTTGAGAAATCCCTTTCTACATCTTCTGGCCTAGGGGGAATCTCCTCTGCGCCCCTTACGAACACCTGTACTTTCCTGAATACGCCGGCGTTTTCTCCAAGTATGTTGTGAAAAAGTGCCTTGTGAAGTTTCAGTATGAAGCTTTTGTTCACGTCGCCCTTGTAGGAAAGGATGATGTCGAAGGCTTCTTTGTGGTTCTCGACTTCCTTCACCTCCCGCACAGTCCTGCCGGCAGGTATCATGCCTTCGAAAAGTATCATCGCCGCCTCCCTATGTTTTATCGTGGAGCCCTCTATGGCATTCGTGTTGTAAGTGAACGTGGCCAGGAACCAGTCGAAGTAGTTCTTTCTTGAAAGTTCGTCCATTTTATGTAGCTTTGAGGCGTATGTTTTCCTTATTTTTTCTATCTCCTCTGTTTCTGAGTTCGACAAAATGTTCATCATGGGGTCATTGGACTTGGCGTATTTCTGGACTTTGTTCTCCAGAGTCTTTGACTTTTTCTCCATCAATTCCAATAATTCTTCTTTTGACAAGCCGCCGCTTCCAATATAAACCCTAATCTTTTTCCATTTCCGGCCAATCCTAATGTTCTTAACCAGATAGTGGTATGGCCTGCCCTTTATGATCCTCTTTTCCAAATACGCCATAATAATTATTACGGGGCACTAGTATAAATATCATGTAATCTAACGTGCCCTGTAATTATACGCGGTGTTTGTGGCCGGCGTGTTTGTTATTTATACCTTAGAGGTTTGATGACCAGGAAAACCGCTGCCGCTATGATTATAGACGATGTGAGGACCGCGCCCAGAATAATTTCCGGCTTCGAGAGAAGCGAAGCGAACGCTGAAATCGGGGCAGTACTTTCAATGGCTGGCGCCGCGTCCTGTCGCGGGGCCGGGCTTGGCGGCGGCTGGCTTGTCGGCCCTTCTGGCTGCCGACTGTATTCGGCTGGTATCGTGTAGTTGGCGCTTTCGTTCTGCTGCAGCCTGAGCCTTCGCGGCGGAGCATCGTGACCCAAGCAGCTGGGCTGGCATGTGCTGCAAACATAGTTGTCGCAAGATGGCGTGCACGCTGAAACAAAGCCGTCGGGGCAGACTTTGGCCACGGGGGCGCAGAGGCAATCTGGCTTTGGCAATGCTTCGAACACCAATATTCTCGGACCGACTGTCGTGTCGCCGTTGGCAACAATTATCCTCATAAAATGCGTGCCTGCCGTCTCTGGCGTATAAGCAAAGGCAATGCTGTTCTCTCCTTCCGACAGGGAGATGTTATGCTCGGAAATCTGGTAGCCTGTGCGGTTGGCCATAGAAACCAAGAGCGTATAGTTTCCAGATAACTTGCTCCATATGGTTATCGGCATTTCCAGCGTCTCTCCAAGTGTGATGTCTTGCACGGAAGCCTGTATCTCCAGCGGCGTGTCGTAGGCAAGCGTCAGGTTTATCATGTCGAGTGCCTCTGCCGTCATGCCGGACTGGTTGTACTGAAGGGCGGCGTGGACAAGCTTTATCATCGTCCTGTTGTCTATAGTCGTGGATATCTCCAATCTGGATGTGTTTTGTGGATAAAGTTCCGATGAGACGTTGTCGGAAGTGAAGTTCAGGCCTGTGTGGGAAAGTATGTTCAAAGTAGCGATGGTTATGTTGTCGTAAGTGCTGCTTGAGGTCTCTATGGTGCTGTTGAATATGGTCGTGTTGAAGGGCAGGAAATATTCGAAGGTCTTCAATGGTATGATGGGCTTGAACAGTTCCAATAGGTGGCCGTCTGAATCTACCTCTATGGTAGTAAGGCCTGAGCTGGAAGTTATGTTGTATAGAACAGGCATGGATATTTTGCTAATGCAGACTGTGTCGCACTCGGTTGTCTGCGTGAAGCTCGGCTTGTCCTCTACTGGGTCCTTTACCAATGACGGGTCGCCTATCAGATTGAATTCTCTCAATGTCTTGGATTTTATACCAGCCGACTTGAGGATGTTAAGCGGATCCCATGTAAGGCTGGCGTCGTTGAAGTCGTTTATAGCTCTCACAAGTGATGTGCCTGCGGTGAACTCGTGCTTGAAAAATGCTGTATCAATCTCGGAGGAGAAAGGTGCGTAATTTACAGCAGATGCCCCTATGAAGCTAGCCGCCCCTCTTTCAAGGAATCTGCCTGCCATCTCGCCTCCAGAAGCTAGATCCGAGTTGTCCCAAACTATTCTAGCCGTAAGATTTGGTATGTCTTCGGGATAAAAACTGTTGCTTCCGTCGTACTGGCTGTCCTCCAGGGACATGATGAACTCCTTGTAGCCTAGGAAGCCCGTGTCCTCTGGAAAGACGTTGGGAAGCACCCAGCTGCTTCCGTCGCCCCTGCCTTCGTAGTAGATTATCGACTGGTCGGGAATGGAACTGATAAGGTTTGTCTGGTTAAGTGTCTTCCAAGGATATGGCCATAGGTAGCTTGATATAAGCTCTATCACAAAAGGCTGGTAGTCCTTTAGGCTAGATCCTGTTGGGAAGTGCGTTATTGAATATATTATGGCGTCCTTCCACCTTGGCTGGAAGCCCGTCCAGTCGTACTCGAGAAACTGCTCCAGAGCCTGCTCGGCGTAGTGCATGCCTCCCAACACCAAAAACAGCTTGTACATGGCCTTGCTTATCTTCTTGCCGACGTATTTCTTGGCCTTGTCGCTCAGGTCCTTGCTCTCGTCTATGAAATCCTTGACATCAGCAGGCGCCAGGCTTTCCAAGAATCTCTTGGGGTCGGCCCGGTGCTCCACAAGACGGTCAACTATGTAGCCCTGGTCTTCCAGGATGCTTGAGACTGTCATGCCGTTCCACATGCCGCCGCCCGCATAAAGAAGTATACTCAGCCAGTTCTGGTGAAGGTATTCAGATGCTACCAGTGCTGCCTTGTTGTCTGGGAGAAGTGTCCTGGCGAACATCAGGGAAGCCAAGGTGTCATTGTCAGGAAGCCTGCCCACTGCCGCGTCCAAGCGGGTGTCGTTGTTGAGGTCGCCGTAGTCGAGGTCTGTGGTGAAGCTGCTGCCGTCCAAATCGTCCTTGAAGTTGATGACGCCCAGCAGGTTCTGCTTCTCCACGGGGTCTTCTCTTGAAAAGGGCTTGATGTCGTCCATCAGAAGCAGATAGGAGCCTTCCAAGAGGTGCCTGAGGTTCTTGATGTAGAAGCCGTTGGAGTTCAGCCCGCCGACAGCAGATTGTATCTGGCTGTACACTGTATTCGAGTCTGTTTCGTTGGTCAGCAGGATCAAGCCGTTCCTTTTGGCTGCGATTATTGCCGATAATGGATTGTAGTTGGATGCTATCAGGTAGTTTATGTTCTTCTTCTGGCTCTTGATTTCCTGCAGATAGATGTTCTGGATTTCTTCTATGGTGCTGTTGTTAAGAGTATAATTGGCATCCGCTTGGCTGACATTGAAAACCAGATCCTTTCCTGTAGCTGATGCTATCAGTGCTGCAAAGAAGTTCTTTTCCTT
>CAYJRO010000002.1:0-20125 GCA_964372425.1 uncultured archaeon | reverse complement strand
TCGCCATGACTATCGCTCCTGCCTCAAGCACCCAGCCGCCTAGGAATTCCTCATCTTTTACAACAGTCGCGGTCAATCCCGCACCCGTCACACCCTTGCCGCTCACATATCTGCCACGCGGTATCATTCCCGAAACGACTTTCATCAATGCGCTCTTTGCAGTACTGGGGTCACCGACTAGCAAAATATGGATGTCGCCCCTTACCCTAGACTTGTCCTTTTGCACGTGCGGCACGCCACCAAAAAGCTGCAAGATTATCGCTTCTTTCACTTGCTCCAATCCGTAAATAGTAGGCGCCATGGAATTTATCAGCTTTTTATAGATGTTGGGGTCTCTGGCGAATTTCAAGATGGCCTTCTCGTCTTCCGGCTTCATTTCCAGCTCATCCCAATCTATCTCGACGCTCTGCACATGGTTAGCATCGAGATATATGTCCATCTGCCTGCTGCTCGTGCCTTTTATCCTTCTGGGTAACTCTTTCAACACCCCGACCACTTTTATCCTGTTTCCGGGGTCTGTCTTGTTCTGCATCTTCGGCGTCGTCAAGTCCTCTTTCAAATATATTTTCAAGACAGACGGCCTTTCGCCCGCTGTTATCTCAAAGGGCTCCTCAATAACTATCCATCTTGCATCGAACAGTTTCTGGTCGACGAGCTTGAACCTCTTCCTGCTTCCACAGCTCGAATTCTCGCACTCGAATGGATAGTTCATTATACGTTCGGTCTGCAGCATGTTTACTCTTGTACCGCATTCCATGCACTCGAAAACAGCCTCCGAGACCTCGGGCCTTATGTCGCTCGCCCTCTTTACCATGCCGTCCACCACTATCATCCTGCCTATGTGCTCTGAGCGGACATTCCTTATCCTTATGTCGCGGGACTCGGGAATATTGAAGAATCTCAGCTTCAGCTTGGCATCCGGCACGTCTGTGTTGGCCAGTGATTCATGCGCCGCCGCAATGGTTTCCTCTGGCTTGTCTAGAAGCTGGTCTGCTAGCTCGACATCAAACATCTCCAGTCTCTTGAAATCTATTTCCACAGACTTTTTTCCATCGTTCGAAGCGTTCAGCAGCTCAGTATAATAGTGTTCCGTCAAGAATTCTGAAAATTTTTCTACGACTTGTTCCCTTTCCATTCTATAAAAAAATGATACTGATAACTATTAAACTTTATTATTAAATGTGAGATTTCGGAATGCAGTTTGGGTCTAATATTTAAAGTCGGAAATCACTTTTGCTTTACTATCGTCTTCAGTTTCACTAGCTTCTTGTAGACAATATCCACGGCATACTTGATGTCTTTGACCGTCCTAGCTCCCGTGCAGATTATCTTACCTGAACTGAAAAGAAGGAAAGCGACTTTGCTCTTGCCATTTTCAATCATCCTGTAGACTAGGCCTGGGAACTGCTCGGGCTCGTACTCGGAATTCTCCAAGTTGAATGCAATCTTGTCTAAATTTAGCCTGCCGTCTAGTTTTGCAGAAGCCACTATGTTTTCTACGTCCACGCCGTAGTCGGTAGGCACCTTAGTTCCCGTGCTCTTTATTATGCCTAAAACTTTCTTTATGACAGTTTTCACGTCGTCTATGCTCTTTGCCCCTGTACAGACAATCTTTCCAGAACCGAAAATCAAAGCAGCGGCCTTTGGCTCGGTCATCCTGTAGATGACACCAGGGAACTGCTCTGGCTCGTACTCCATGCCTTCCATCTTGCTGACTATCTTGTTGAGCGGCACCTTCGTATTCAAAGTCACTGATGCAACTATGTTTTCCACTTTTATTTTGTAGTCTCTTATTATGGAATCTGCCATGGCAACACCTCAGAACAATTTTATATTATTATTAAGTATTTAAAGGGGTATATAAAGTTTTCGTATAACACATAAATAATACTTATGATAGACGTTCATTGCCATTTGGAGCAAAAGGAATATGATACTGATAGGGAGCAAGTGATAGAAAACTGTAAGAAGGAACTGAAAGCTGTAATTACTAGCTGCGCCCATCCGCAGGACTTCCAGAAGACCATGGAGATTGTGGAGAAACATGGGGGCTTTGTGTTTGCAGCCGCCGGCCTGCATCCGGAATACATAAAAGAAATCAATGAAAAACAGGTGGAAGAATACCTTGAACTGGTAAAGGAGAATAAAGACAACATAGTTAGCGTGGGGGAAATAGGTCTCGACTACTTTTGGGTTCGCGAGCACGAGTGGCGGGAAAAACAGAAGGAGTTATTTGTTCGATTGATAGACTTTTCGAAGGAAATTGACAAGCCGCTTACGGTGCATTCACGCGATGCCTACGAGGATGTAGTAAAGGTTCTGGAGCAGGAGGATGCCAGAGAAGTTCATCTGCATTTGTTTAGTGACAACAAGCTTGTGAAAAGAGTTGCTGAAAACGGCTGGTATATCTCTATTGGTCCGATTGTACTTGGTAGCAAGAAACATTTCCAGATAGTTCGCGACATGCCTTTGAATCTTTTGCTGACTGAAACCGATTCTCCTTGGAACCATCCGAAAGTTTTTACTGAACATGCCAAGCTTAGGAACGAGCCGTCAAACGTCAAGTCTGTCATAGAAAGGATGGCTGGTATAAAGAAAACGGTTTTTGATGAAGTAGAAGCTGTCACCACAGAGAACGCTGTTGACTTTTTTAATCTGACTGCTTGACCTGTTGCGCGTCTGTTAGTTTAGTCGGTTTAGGATACTTTTCGGGGTCTATGAAACCATCTACATAGGTATATCTTCCATAGTTCTCCGCTATTCTTTTTCCTACTGAACTTTCGGCTATAACAACTTCGGGTATAAAAAGTTTTATGTAATCGATTATGGCCGTGTCCCTCTTCTTCCCAAGTCCTTCGTAGGCTTTAATTATACCGTCTGTATATTTTCCGGGGGCGGCTTCTTTAAGTTTTTTTGACAAATGTTTTACCCTTTCTAACCTTTCTACAAAATAATCGAAAAGGTTTTTCTCTACTTCGAACACGGTGTATCTTTCGGCCTGTTCGCGATACTCGGCATTAATCATCTCCTCTTGGTTCTTCAAATCTTGCAATTTCTCCCTTTCTTCTTCAGGCATGCTGTCCATAGCATTGGACAACGCGGCTGTGAATTTTCGTTTGTGTTTCTGCGCATAACCCCCGTTAATCCTTTCGTACAGCCTAACCAGCCTGCCCCTGTATTCACGTCCTTTAAGATAGTGCTGCTCGTTTTCTGGCAGTGCTTTCAAAGCCTTCCCCCAAATATGTTCTTTCTGAGCATTCACTTCTGCGCTCCTAGACTCCAACTCCATGTTTTTCTCCCCCAAATCAAATCCCCGTCTGTTAAACTCTCCTTTCCTCAGCATTTTTGCATCTTCTATGGTATCGTACCAACCCTTTCCTGAATTCAAACGGTTGGATATGCTGACCTCGTGATAGATGGATTCTTTATCGGGATTTCTGAGAAAAAACCAGTCAAAAACCACCTTCATTATAATATCTTTTTCTTTCAAATGGTCTTCCAGGTCGTCAAAAAACGGGTAGGCCACCCCTAAATTCCTCCTCCACATCCAATCCTCCGGTACGACTATATAAACTTCTGGGGGGTCATACGAATCCAAACATTCAACTAGCTCTTTTAATGAACTTGGGTCATCTTTGTCGACGCCTATGATGAACTTCCTGCCGCCATAGGTCTTATGAAGCTCGTCTAGCCTTTTCTCATCCAATTTCTGTGGCATAATTGAATATACGACAGTAAGCTTTAAAAAGGGAACTGTTGACCAGTGTTTTCCGGATTGGTCGCTAGGAATATTCGCGCAAATCATCAATAAGGCTTCCCAAGGTGCCGTTTTTGAAATCCTTCTCCGAGCCCCCTTCGAATCTCGTTATCTCCATCAAAGGGGATTTTAGCGTAGCGTATCTCTGGCTGCAGCTTATTCTGTTGTAGAATGTGCCGTACACGCTTACTATGGAGCCTTCTTGCAGCTCCTCTGGTAGCCTGTCGAACCCCGGCGTGCCGAATCTTTCCGATATCCTGCTGTTGTAAACAATAGCATCCATCTTGCCGCCTTCAGAGTCTTCGAGCACCAGCCTCACCGCCCTGTTACCTTCCACACCAGTCTCCACCTTTGATATCATCAGATTTTTCAAACACATTTCTTTTTGGTCATATTTCATCGGGTGATCCAGCAACTCGTCTATCTGCCCGCCCCCTTTGTCCTTGTTCTTAACCTTGAAAGTCGCGTACATGAAAAGGGAGCCGTCCGCCGCGTACAACGGCCCCTCAAAGACGGGTTCGGAACCGTAGTTTTTTGCTACCCCAATCAAAACGTCCATTATCCTTGCCTTTTCCCTTTCGATAAAGAATCTCAGCCTTTTAGACCCCAAAGTCACGGTAAAGCTGTGCATCGAGTCTTTGGATTCCAGATAACTTACCCTCTGTTTTTTTCCCAACCCTCTTTCCAAATCCGAACCAATATACTCGGCCAGGTAGAGATTTTTTTCCAATTCGGTGTGTGCATCCACTGCTAGATCAAGCTCTTCTTGTTCTGGGCTGACTTTCTCCTCTTCTTCAACAGTTTCTACCAGCCCCAGCTCCTCATCCAAGTTAACTACCTTCTTCTTTGCCATAAATTAATTTCCCTACGTTAAAGCATAAATACTCTTTCACAATTCATGCACAACGGCATTCTCGGGCAGAAACTCCCCTATGTTCTCCACACATATGTTTCCTATCTTACCCTTACCTTTCCTGTCTTCTACATGGCCGAAAAGGATTTTGTAAGTTGCCCCACGCCAGTCGTCTACCAGACCGTTTACAAAGTGCCTGAAAAATATGTCGCCGACATGGACAGGCTGCTCGAAACCGCTTTCCTCATCGGATATCATGGCTTCGTCCAAAAACTCGTCGGTAGAAAGTACAAAGGGGGTGGCGTCACCAGACACTTCTACAAGATCGTTTCCTGCATAAATCGGCATGTGCGAAACGATTATCCTGTTTCCGCTTTTAGCCTCTCTCAGCCTGTCTTCGAAAGTTTCTCTGAAGACCATGCCAGAATAAAGGGGGTTGAGTCGTGTGCCATCCGAATCAGACGCGATTACCGAGGACTGGGGCAGACCGCCTTCACCAACCATATTAATTTCTTTTAAATAGCCTGCCTGTCCCCCTATGCCGGCACCCGGCCCCCAGCTTATCATAGAATATCCTCTTCCCTCTAAAACAGACGAGCCGTACAAATCATGTTCATCAGACAGTCTTTCTGCCATCTGTACAACATCCAGTGCACGGCACATGTCCTCCGAGTATTCGGGTTTCAAGTCCGTTTCACCAGGCAGATAAATCACAGAAATTGTGTGCTTCTTTATCTCCCTCAGTGATTTTTCCAGAAGCTCCAGGCCTTTGTCCAGATGTACCGCATAAGTCTGCCATTGGTAGTCGTTAAGAAGATTGCCTGCCACCACAACTTGGTCAAATTCAATGTTGTTCTTCCTCAAAGCACCCATATAGTCTTCCAAGTGCCGAAAGCTCTTCACATCCGAGATGAACAATGTCTTCGTCCCCATACTTCACCACAATTATCTATGGGACAGCAAGTTTTATAAATGCATGTGATTGGATGCGGTTTGGACAGTGTGGGACGGGGGGAATGATTTTGTGCTTGTTATCGCAGACGTGATTTATTTTAAATAACTTACACAACTTAATTCAATGAGATCCCTCTCTTATAGAGCGGAAGAGATACAACAGTCGAAGATAGAAGATAGCCTAAAAATACTGGAGCAAAACAAGGGTATAATTTCTCTCGGGGCGGGCGAACCTGATTTTCCTACCCCACCTAACATAGTCAAAGCTGCCAAAGAAGCATTGGATGAAGGCCGCACTCACTATTCTCCGTACGGCGGCAGCAAGGAATTAAGGGAAGCGATGGTTGAAAAACTAGATAAAGAGAACAACATAGACGCCGATCCAGATGAGGTCATGGTTTCGTGCGGTTCCAAAGAATCTATTTTATTATTTCTGTCCGCTATACTGAACCCCGGCGACGAAGCCATAATTCAGGATCCTGGTTACCTTGGTTACCCCCCGATAATAAAATTTCTCAGCGGCGTATCGGTGCGCTTGACGTTGAGAGAAGATGAGAATTTCGATATAAATCCTGACGAACTTGAAAAACTCGTCACGGACAAGACAAAGATAATAATTTTGAATTCTCCGTCAAACCCGACAGGCTGCATAATCAGAAAGAAGACTTTGGAAGAGATAGCTGACATAGCCGTAGATAAAGATTTGTTTGTAATGTCTGATGAGGCGTACGAGAGGATAATTTACGACGACGAAAAGCATGTCAGCATAGCTAGCATGAACGGAATGAAAGACCGCACAATATCCCTATACACCTTTTCGAAAGCTTATGCGATGTGCGGATTCAGGGTGGGGTGCGGTGTTGCAGAAAGAAAGCTCGTAGACAATACCAAGAAGCTAAAGATATGCACTACGATATCCGCTCCCGCCCCGTCCCAGTTTGCGGCAGTAGAGGCATTGAAGGGCAAGGACAGCAAGAAGCATGTCGATGGGATGATCAAAGAGTATGATAGGAGACGTAAAATGCTGTTGAAAAGATTGAACAAAATGTCCGGCGTCAGCTGTGTGGTTCCCAAAGGCGCTTTCTACGCATTTACTAACATAAGCGGTTTGAAGATGAAATCCAAGGAGGCTCAAAAGATGCTTTTGGACAAGGCGTGTGTATTAACTGTGCCGGGTATGGAATTCGGCAACCATGGTGACAACAATCTTAGGATGAGCTATGCCACCAGTTACGAAAAAATAGAAGTTGCGATGGACAGGCTGGAAAAAATTCTGAAATAGACGGAACATTGTACGATACTTGAAAGTATAAAAGGTTTTTTCCACCTAAGATATTTTAAGCAGCATGGCACTTGAAGAGGAATTGTTCGGAGACGAACAGAAATGGAAGGAGAGATTTGAAAAACTATTCTTCGTAGGCAAGGACTATTGTGAAAAGACCGAGGCACACAAGAAGGAGCAGTGCGAGGCCAAAAAGCTTGCCAGAGGCTTGCTGGACTTGTACGGTGCCAGCAGGGAAAATTTTGAAAAGGAGGCTGCTCTGGTGCTGGTGGAGAAGGACGCTTCCAGGCTGTCAGAATCCATACAGGACTTCGAAGAAAAGCACGGGGTCAAAATCAGCGAGGTCAAGGAAAAGAAAGGAAACAAGTATCCAAAGTTCCAAGAATATTATAACAGCATTTATTCCGTATGCACGGACATACTTCACACCGACAGAAAGGACGAGATGGGCCTTAGGAACGATGACTGGACAAAGATAAAGTTCGTCCATGAATTGCCCGTGTGGGACCCTTCTCAAGACATATTGAAATACCTGATCGGTCAGGACAAGATGAAAAAAGTAATGACTATGATAGCAAAGACCGGCAAGAAGAGGAATATCGAGATGTACGGGCCGCCGGGCACCGGCAAATCCTTGGCGGCAAAGGGCCTGGCACAGGAACTTATGAAGATAGATCCGGTAAGAGACATCAATTTTGACCCGGACTTGGCGGCAGCTTTGTCATTCCACACGCTTCCCAAGCTAGACGGCAGCATCATCAAAGGCGGTACCGTACACCTGTTTTATCAAGAGGTGCTGATGAACAGGATTCTAAACGAGCTTCCCCGTGAAGTATGTGATATGGTGGCTTGGTATAATGATCTTGCGCCTTCTAGGCCATATGCCAATGTCCTGCCGCCCAGCTGGGGGCAAAAATACAGGGACTATTTGGATGCTGTTCTCGGGTACAAGAGCGACACTCAGGAAAATCTCATTGACACGGGCGGCCTGGCTATCTTAGGTCTAATATTTTATAGCATTAGCACCAAATTGGTGGGCGGAATCGGCATGGACGGGGCTTTCCAGGGCGCATTCCCCTATTTCTTTGCAATGACGCCCTACATGTTCATGAAGATGAGGAGCTGGTTTGGATTCATGGGAGGGGAAAAGCGCGACGTAAAGCTCAGAAAGCAGCTGCCCAAAGTCTTGGTGAGCCACCCTACTGCCACAGTTCCATTCGTAGATGCCACTGGATCTGGTGCGATGGAGTTGTTGGGCACCGTAAAGCACATTTCTTTAGGCAACCAGTCGTCGCCAGAGCACGAGTGGCTGGACGCTGGCAAGATCTTCGAGGCCAACGGCGGCATATTGTACATAGACGAGAAGGAATCCGTGTTCGACGCCAAAAGCCCAGATTACAGGCTTATAGTAGCCTCTTTAAAGTCGATGATGGAGGACCGCAGCTATTATGTGAAATATCATGGCGGCAGCTCAGGAGGAGGGACGCATGAGGTATCAACCTTCAACAAGCTGCCTACGAGGTTTATTTTGGCTGTGGCGGGCAACGAGCCTATAGAGGATAAGGCACTGCAAAACAGAATCATGGCCAGGGGGTATCCTATTTATGTTGAAACGGACATGTACGATACTCCAGAGAACAGGCGGGCCGTCGTAAGGTTTGCCGAACAATGGGCAAAGATAGAGAAAAAGGACGCCAATGAGACACTGCTGCCCATGACCATAGAAGCATCTACTGTATTGATTGACCTTTCCAGGGAATTTTCCACCAAGGCCAAAAGCTTGACCACGTCTTTCAGGACTTTGGGCGCATACATAATGGCTGCCAGCGATCATGCAGCAAGCGAGTACTCGGACAAGATACTTCATGAACATATGGTGTGGGCAAGGGAAAACCATGTGCCTATAGAAAAACAGCAGCTTTTAAGGCAATTGATAGAAAAGAAGAGTAAAAGATCTTTGTTCACAGAGGGCACAAAGACAGGCAGGGTGAATGGTTTGGCGGCATACGTGTTCAACGGTCTAGTAATGGAGGGCGACGTGGGACCCAAAGAAGTCATGTTATCTCCACGGGCGGGGGATATGATGAGGATTGTTTATCCCTCCATTTCAGGTGCTCTTGCACAAAGGGGGATTGACAACTCCTTGTCCATTTTCGCCAAGATAATAGACAATGACATTAGGAAATACGATATTAACTTCGAGGCGATAGAAGCTTACAGCGGCGTGGATGGAAACTCTGCCACAGCAGCAGAGGTGATGGCGTTGCTTTCCGACTATGCGGACATACCTGTGAAGCAGGAGTTCGGCTACACTGGCGCGCTTTCTACAAGAGGCGAAGTTCTTACAGTTGGCGGCATAGCTTGGAAGCTTAGGGGCGGCTTGAGGGAGGGCTTGACAAAATTCATGATACCTTACAAGAACAAGGACGACGTGCCAACCGACGTGGAAGAAAAGTTGGGCGAAAATCTGATGTATGCAAAGACGCTCAAGGACTATATTATGACATTAGATATAGACATGGGAGACGAAAAGCATAGGAAAATAGTGGAAGCTGTGGATGGACTTTTAAGAAGAGGTGGTGAATATCAAGAAAACTAAGACCAAAGACAAGAAACTGACAGCCGCCGATGTCAAAAATATTGTCAGCAAGGTATACAGAGACGTTGACATGGATAAAGTAAACTATATAATTGATGTGCGGTTAAGAAATGCCGTGGCAGAAAGCAAGATGAGCTATGATCAGCTTAGGGAAAAGAATAAAGAGGAGCAGAACTCGTTGAAATATTACGGGGGCAGGGTGGTAGAATACTTCAAGACTCATCCTAGAGCCAGAAAACTTGCCACATACGGGGGGATTGCTGGCGGGGTGGCTGCGGCCTACTATTTCTTGTCAAACTGGCCTATTGACACTTTTTTGCTTGCTGACAGCGACCATATAAACTCGCTGGGCGATGCTGTGAACAACTACACATATGTCGAAGTGGTGCCTGACAATAAAATAGCCTTTTTGGAACAATACGGCAGGAAACCAGAGATAAAGTTCCCCTTGGAATTTTCGCTGCTTAACCCCAGGTTCGCAAACCTTACCGGAACATTGCTGGGATACTCGATGGGCAAATATCTGGGCAAAAAGGACAAGAGAATGTCTGCTTTGGGACTGGCGTTTATAACTGGAACGTCCTTGTACATAGGCACTACTTGGATGCTCCCGTATTTCACCGACTTCAGCCGGATTCATGATGACATATTTGCTAATGGCGCGCTTCCAGATACTATCTACGACTTCATGGACGAGGCCAAAGCCGCTTTTCCAGCAAAAGGACTGTTTGACGGCAGGGGGCTGGTACCGTTTTTGCTTACCATGTTCGCTAACCTTGCCGGGCTGTTCTACAGCTCTTACATGAGAAAGGTGTCCGCTGAAAACCTGGCCAGAAGAAAAGATGGCTAGCAATCAAACTTTTAAATCCTTCCAAAGCTTAATTTCTTTCTGGCAGAGGACCAACTGCGGGGAGCTACCAGTTCCCTGTACCGTAGATCTGGTTCATGATGGGCAGTAGCTTCTGGAAGGCGCGGTTGTGTGAGGTAGTCCGCATGTCCGACTGAGAAGTCCAGCCCTATGCGGTCCTGTGCTTGGCGAACCTCCCCAGGCTCGGAAGGGTGCAAGGATCAGTTAGGTATCTGGATGCTCGTAGGTCACTGGATGGAGAAGGATGTACGGGTCAAACTATCTTGCAAAACCGTCTCGACCGGAGGCACGTCTTCTGCCATAATTATTCCTTGCTCATTCATTGAAAGATTTATAAATCCCGGTTTCAATGAATGTATTATGGCCTATAGAAGCAGAAATCTGCCTCATATGATTTACAGGATTTCACTAACTCTGCCAGATTTCATAGGAAATATGATAAGATATAGCCATAGACCTATGAACAAGGAAGAGATTGAAACGTTGAATCGTAATACCGAAGAACTCGTCAAGCTATCTCTACAATACCAAAACGCTGGGAGTACAAGAGCCAAAAAAATAGAAAGTTTTATTTAAGATTTGAACAAGTCGGTCAATAAAAGTACCCTAAAAGCCTGCCGCCGAGGCTGACTTCCTTGGCTTTCCTGTGGTCCATGACACCTTTGGGAGTCGTGATAATCAGGAATCCGAGCTCCCTGCTCGGCAGGAACCTCTTCTCCCACTTCTCGAACTCGTCCACCTTCACAGAAAACCTAGGCTTGATCACATTGCACTCGATTATCCTGCTTGCCAGCTCGACCCTGAACTTCCCGGCCTTGCCGTCGTTCACGAACTCGAACAACCCTATGTATTTCTTGTCCCTGAGCAGCATCAGTACTTCCTTGACAAGCTTGGAGTAGCCTACTGTGCACTCCTTCTTGCCTACTCTTTCTGCTGTCTTAATAGAGTTCAATGCATCTGCCAACGTGTCCTGCAACATTTGAATCACTTAATAATTACTGTAGTTTGCCGTTTTAAATTTAAATTGTTTTGCCTCACCGGCTTTCTAGCAAATCGCATACGGCATCAAAGTCCCATATGCCGCGGCTTTTCCTAGGCTTCGGCCTGAGGTGCTCCAGGCAGCCCATCTTCTCCAGTTTTCTTACCGTGCGTGCTGAATATGCCGGAGCTCCTGTGGCACCGGGAGATTTGTAATTGGTGACGTGATGGGAGTTGAATCCCGACTCTTCAATTATTTCTTTTACAAAACTACCCTTTCTGCCCACAGCAACAGACCTTATACCGGCCGCGCCCTTTTTGTAGATGTGCGCCGACTTGATCTGTGGCAGAAATTTCTTGATCCTATTTATCATGGCTTGCTTGGATATAGATGACATCCACTCGTGAGAGGCCAAATTTATGAAGTCTCTGTTAAACAGCACGGCAACCTTGTTATATATAGGCGGCTCGGCCAGTTTTTTTACCGCTTCGATGGGATTACCTAGGATGCCTTCATAAGTAAACGGCCCTATGACCGGGACTGCGTTGGGCCCTATCTCCCTTCTGCCGTCAGCCCGGACAATCCAATGCGGATCCAGGAAAGGCAGCTCCGGATAGCGCGGGATGGAGTAGATGTTTCTGCTTGCCATATGAGACCAATCATCATGCACCTGCCAGTACTCGCCTCTGAAATTCAAGTCTGCATACTGTTTACACACACCTAGCATGTGCGCCATCTTCATGGAATTGCCGCCTGCGCAGTTGATGAGAAACTTTGCTACTAGGGGCTCTTGCGAGTTTTCCGTATGTATTTTTAGAAAATCACCTGCGGCAACAATTGACTTTACATTTGTGCTTGTCAAAAACTTGACGCCTTCTTTCTGGGCATCGGTCTTTAGAGAAAGGGTTAACGCCTCGTAGTCTACAGACGTGTCGGTCTTGGACCATATGGCTCCATGGCATCTTACATTGGGTTCGTGCATGGCAACTTCTTCCAGGGACAGGACTTCCAGTTCCTTTTCCGACATGCCGTTTTTCAGACCCCACTCGAAGTATTTGTGCAGATTTCCTACCTGGTCCTCGGCGACCGCAACATCAAAGGTTCCTGTCTGCAGCCAAGGCAGCTTTCTTTTTGCAGCATAGGATTTCCACATATCATAGGAAATCTGGGCGGCTTTCGCGGATGTGTACCCCTCTTTAGGGTTGATGTAGAAGGGCCTGTGGATTATTCCTGTGTTTCTTCTGGAAGTGTGCCGGGCCACCTCTCTTTCCTTTTCTATCACAGCTATCCGGCTATTGTAGAGCTTGCCAAGCCAGAAGGCTATCGATGTGCCTATTATTCCCCCGCCTATGATTGCTACATCCCAAGGATTCCCTGACATGTTTTATAGCACCAAAAGACAGTTTCCTAAAATATACTTGGCAATATTCAGGCAAGAATTTTAATTCTGGTATGCGTCAGCTGTGCGTTAGATATAACTTGAGTGCACCAACCTATTTTCCATTATTTTAATAAGAATTTAAAACTTATTCGTATTCCTCGGGTCGTCTGGGACTTCAATTTCCATGTCATCCTCGTCTTTCAATCCACCAAAATCAAGCGAATCTCAGTACCTGGGACTGAGGTGGGGTGACTATTCCTATAGGAATATTTTTGTCAGTAAATTATTAATCTAACTCCCGTAAACAATATTTATGACAGTTATGTATGAAACTGGACTTTCTAAAAAGTGCAGACCCTGAGATATACTGGGCTATACTAGGCGAGTTGGGCAGGCAGCAGGACACCTTGGAGATGATAGCATCGGAAAACTACACTTCCGCCGCTGTCATGGAGTCTGTCGGCACATGGCTCACCAACAAATATTCGGAGGGCTACCCTGGAAAGAGGTACTATGGGGGGAACAGGTTCATCGATGTCTGCGAAGGCCTAGCGATAGAAAGGTCCAAGAAGCTCTTCGGCGCAGAATACTCCAACGTCCAGCCCCACTCGGGATCCCAGGCAAACATGGCTGCCTACTTCACCCTGCTGAACATAGGGGATAAGATATTGTCCATGGAGCTGTCCCATGGAGGCCATCTGTCGCACGGCAGTTCTGTCAATTTTTCAGGCAAATGGTACAAGATGTCATGGTATCCTCTTGACAAGGAAACAGAGACGCTTGACTACGACCTGATAAAGAAACTGGCAGAGAAGGAGAAGCCTAACCTTGTCTTGTGCGGATATTCGGCGTACCCGCGTACCATAGACTTCAAGGAGTTCGGGGAGGCCGCAGACTTGGCAGGCGCCTACCTTATGGCTGACATAGCGCACATTGCAGGCCTGGTTGCGGCAGGCGTCCACCCGTCGCCTGTACCGTATGCAGACATAGTCACTACAACTACCCACAAGACATTGAGAGGACCCAGAGGCGCAGTGATTTTTGCTACTGAAAAGGACAGGCTCAGGCCGAAGGACGAAAAGACATTGGCTCAAAGGATAGACTCGGCAGTTTTTCCTGGCTTGCAGGGCGGACCGCTGGATCACATCATAGCCGCAAAGGCTGTCTGCTTCAAGGAGGCGCTGACGCCGGAATTCCGCAAATATCAGGAACAGGTTGTGAAAAATGCCAGGGCACTTGCAGAAGGTCTGATGGACAATGGTTTCAGGCTTGTCAGCGGTGGAACTGACAACCATCTGGTGCTAGTGAACCTCACCAACAAGAACATAGGCGGCAAGGAAGCCCAAAATTCTTTGGACGAGGCTGGAATAACAGTAAACAAGAACATGATACCTTATGATACAAAAACGCCTTTCAATCCCAGTGGCATACGCCTCGGTACGCCCGCACTTACGACACGAGGCATGAAGGAAGGCGAGATGAGACAAATTGCGGACTGGGTGGCGAAAATAATCGGCAGTCCCAGTGACAGTCCCTTGAAGGAAAAGATAAGGTCAGAAGTTTTAGAGCTGTGCAAGAGATTCCCCATTTATAACGAATTGAGAAAAGATTTGAGTGGTGACCTATGACTTTCTGCGGCGCCATCCTGACAGGACAGTTCTCCAGGTCTGTGGAGACCATAAAGACACACAGACTGCTGAGGGATGGCTATGCCATGAAAGAGGACTTCGCAAAAGCCGTACACAGGGATGCCAAAGAAATAATTGTGAGTCAAAAGGACGGCTATGCTTTCGTCTCTGGCGGCCAGATAGACTGGCTTGATGTCCTGAGACCGATAGCCAGTTCTTTCTCCGGCTTCGAAAGAAGGGCATCTTCTAGGGAGGACGCGATAGGACCTGTCACCAGATGGTTCAGGACCAATACCTTCTACAGGAAGCCCCACATCAAGGGAAAGCTGTCCTGCAACGGCGACGAGCTTGCAAACTACCTTCCAAAGCTTGACAAAAACGGCGCAGTCTTCCTGCCAGGGCCGTACACATTCTGGAGGCTGGTGGAGAACTCTCATTACAAAGAAGGAGAAGACATTATGTACGACTATGCTGCAGCAGTTTCAGCCAACATACCGAAACTTAAGAAACAAGGCTACGAATGCATACTGTTCCTGGAGCCTTCAGTAGGCTACGATTTCTCGTTGAACAGCTTTGAAAAACCCAGCATGATAGCGACCTTTTTCGATTCTTTGGACAAGCGCGGATTCAAGGTGGGCATACATTTCCCGCTGTGCGACGCGTCGAAAGTGATACCTAGTCTGGATTGCAAGGCAGACTTCTACGGCATAGACGGCATATATTCCAACTTCAAGAGACTGGAAACAGACAAGGATGTCATTCTCGGCATAGTTGACGGTTCGCGTGTTGGCATAGAGACTGAAGACTATATAATACAGCATGCAAAGAGGTTCTTGGAAGAGTCCGGTTTCTCCGGAGACTATTTCATAGGACCCAACGACAGGCTGTTTGACGTGCGTATCGACATAGGTATAAAGAAGATATAAAAACTGGGAGCTGCTGCATTGAAGCTTGGTGGTTGAACATGGGAGACATATTTTTGACTCAGGAGATAGGAAGCATACAGAGACCTATATGGAGGTTGAAGCTGGATGCTCCTTCGAATGACAAGTGGATAAAGGATGCCGACTATTGGGGAAAGATGTTCGGGGTGGATGAAAGAGAAGAGTTGACAGGCTTGTTAAAAATAGACGGCAGGAAGAGAACTCCCGAAAAAAAGCAGAGGATAGTGGAAATCTCCTCCATCTATGTCATAAGGATGCTGGAATATGCGGGGCTGGACAGGATATTCAACGGCGAGCAGCCAAGGACAGAGATGTATGACACACTTGCAAGGATGGTCTCTGGCATATCCCAGGCCGGCTTTGTAAATTCCTTCGATGCAAACTACTTCAAGAAAGGCATAATCTACGACGAGATACGCATGAAGAAGGACGGCATAAAGTGGTTTGTGGACGAGCTGGATTTCGTTAAGAGGCATGCGAAGAAACCCGTAAAACCGTGCTTCACAGGACCTTATACCATGACAGACTGGTCCTTCATAGAATACTATAGAAAACCTTATGAGTCGAGGAATGAAAAGCCGTCGGATGTATTGAGGAAAGCAAGGGAGGACGCGGTCGTAGCCTTTGCAAAAAATGTCCTGAACCCCGTATCAAAGAAATTGGTAAAGGCCGGAGCAAGTGTTATACAGATAGACGAACCGGCAGCCACTACATATGAAAACGAGTCCGAGCTTTTCACAGAAGCAATGAACGAATGCTTCAAAGGCATTTCCAAGAGCGTGGAGAAGGCCATACACCTCTGCTACAGCAATTATCATGTACTTTTTCCGGAGCTCGCCGAATGCAAAGCGGACAGCTATCTGATAGAGTTCACAAACCACGCGTCCCCTGGAAAGTTCAGGGCAGACACGGTGAACCCAGAAGCCTTCAAACTTATCAACCTGTTCAAGGAGTACGGCATGCCAGTCATGATAGGAGTAGGCGTCATCGACATCCACTCAGACATAATAGAGAAGCCAGAGGTCGTTAGGGACAGGATAATGTATGCCGCCAAGCTTGTCGGCGACCCTTCGAAGGTACAGGTCAATCCCGACTGCGGTCTCAGGACTAGGAGATGGGAAGTTGCTGTACCCAAGCTGGTGAACATGGTCAAAGGCACGGAGATGGCACGAAAGGTATGGGAGTGACAAGAAACCTCTTCGAGATAGTACCCTCGAGCAAGATGTCCTCTGAAGAAAGCAGGGAAAAGACATTAGATGTCATAGCCTCTGCGTTGTCAGGTATAAAGAGCGTAGATTTAATAAACGTTCCTGAGATTATTGAAGAGAACCACCTCGGTGTCCCTTATTATAGGAATATTGACAACCTGGCTTTTTCACAGAAGCTCAGTCAGAGGACAAAAAAGGACACAATAATAAACAAGGTCGTTGCACATTTCAATAGCAGCAAGGAATTCGTTGGCTGGCTGGATAATGCAGTCTCGGCCGTCAAGATAAAAAATTTCATCTTTGTAGGAGGAAACAAATCTTCTAACAGATACAACGGCCCGTCGGTTACAGAAGCCAACAGGATTGCGGTCGACTTTTCTATAAACGTGGGAAACATAGCATTACCGTCCAGAAAAGGAGAGGCTGACAGAATGTTCCAAAAGACCTTATCGGGGGCATCGTTTTTCACAACCCAGGTCCTGTTCTCCTCCAAGACCTTAGAGACTGTCCTAGAATCGTATCATTATAAATGCGCGGAAAACAGATTAAAACCGTCAAAGATTTTTCTCAGCTTCTGCTGCGTCAGCAGGCCCAGTGAGATGGAATTTATAAAATGGCTTGGAGCCGAAGTGCCTGCGGATGTTGAAAAAAGAATATTGTCCGACAGTAATAGACTTGCAGAAAATTCTATAAAATTAGCCAAAGACGTGTTTGACCAGATAAAAAATTTCAACAAAGAATCCGGCATTCGCCTGGACTTGGGGCTGAACGTAGAAAACATATTCTTCCACAGTCTGAAAAGCACAGTAGATTTACTAGAACATCTTCTGTAAGACGAAGAAGAGAAGGATGTTGAACGCGGCGCTTGCGACAAGGAAAACTACATACCTACCGCCAACCCCGCCTGAGACGTATGTTATCACCGAGGAGGCTGCCAAGTAAATGACGAGTGATATCCAGAAACCGCCGACGCCAAGAAAATACCCCAGGGCGATGGCTGCCAGCTGGGCCGGAAACGACATCAAAATGAAATGCGCGATTCTCATGTTAAGCGCCGCATGGACCACCGACAAGACTATGGCCAACTTGAATGCGCCGTAGATGCCGAAATTTATAGACGCCAGCCATGGCGCATAGAACAGGAAATCCAGGCCCGTGGAATGGATGCTTCTCTTTGAAAAAAAGCTAAATACTATGTTAGCCAAAGTGAAAATCACCGCGAACGTTACCAAACCGAGCGCCATAGACCAACTTGTATATCTATACCACGTTTAGAAATAAAAGCTTTACACATTACTAATGCTCCGTAGAAATCCTATGGAAAACAGGCGTAGTCTCTATACATTAGACGTGGCAAAGCTGTTGTGGAAAGGGGAAAGCCCGTAAGACAGCTTGTCTGAAGCCTAAAATCGCCAACCTGGCGTTCAGCTGCAGGAAATAAAGTTCCTTCAAATCCCTCCTCCTACACACCGTTCCGTTGGAAGTCTTGTCTAGGCTTTAAGAACCTCTAGGCAAGGCTATGGTTATGGACATACACGACTACGGCGGGAAGCTGGAGCATTACCTGAAACTCATAGAAGTAGAGGATGAGCAAGCGCGAACGGCAAAACAAAATTTAAGCAATGACAACCAAAAATGAATCATGAGGATTCCTATTGCTGTCTCGGCAAGACGTTCATTGAGGCCGGCAATTACGATTATTTTCGCTGTCGCGATTGGCGTGCTGGTTCTTGTATTCATTGTCCTGTCTACTAAATCATCCCCCTCGTCCGGGCTTTCAGATGAACTCTGCAGATTAGATGTTACTGCTCTGTGCAACACCTGTATGTCTCTAGGAAAGTCTGCCCCCGAATGTACCCTGCCGATGGATTTCGGGAACCGAAAGTGCGTAGGCGATGTCTCCGACGGGGAGGCAATTCCTTGCGAACGGTTCGGCATAACACTCCCGATTGGTTCTTCCTCTCAGCAGTGATCAGACCGCTCTCTTTACTAATAAAATTAGTGTCTAGAATCAATTCTTTATCTAAATTATTTGGAGTGTATCCACTTTCATATTTTACACCTGCCTGTCTTGGCTGTTAACAGCCAAAAGTTTTCTGGCAGGTGCACTTAAGTCATTCCCTGTGCGTCAGCTGCACAGAGGCATAATGTCAAGTCCCAATTTTGTCATATAAGGGCTGAGAAAGAGGGACTAGGATTATGAACATACATCACTACGAGAAGCAGTTGGAAGAGCAGAACAGTTTAATGCAAAAACTGCTTGACCTTTTCAACAAATTATTTAATTTCTTCGGTGGCCTGTTTGGTAAATGAAATGGTGGGGGTCTTCCAGCGGTTTTTTTTATATATATGAAATTTCCAAACAGAGTGAGAGTTACTGTTTTCAATATTAGTAAAAAGCAAAAGTTATACAAGACATTCGATTCTATTATTCCAGACCACTTATTACGGTATTTATGCTTTTCCTTTATACAAAACTCACCGGAAATGAACCACCGAAAGCAATAAAATAGGCTTAAATCATACTCTAATTAAGGAGCAAGACAGTTATTAATAGAGGTTTGGTTGGCAGCGATTAAAATGTTGAGCAGACAGAGTTCAAATGAATTCTATTGGGGCACCGGTATTAAAGTTGGTATCGAAGAGCTAATTGGACCGCTTAACGAAATAGAACAAAAATATGCACCAAAGGAACTATATGTAGCTGGGAACTCGGAAATAGCCAAGATTAATCCGCGGGTTTCTGTGATTGGCACCCGTTATCCTAGCGAAGAGGGTAAGGAAAATGCTCGAAAAATTGTAGAAAAACTTGTGAGAAAGGATTTTGTTATTGTCAGCGGTCTTGCGTCAGGAATTGACACAATAGCTCATAAAATCGCAATAAATAGCGGCGGAAAAACTATAGCAGTCCTCGGCACCCCAATAGACCAATGTTACCCTAAAGAAAACTACAATTTGCAAAGAGAAATTATTGACCGGCATCTTGCAATTTCACAATTTCCATTTGGCTATCCTGTTCAACCCAAGAACTTTATAATACGTAATAGGACAATGGCTTTGATTTCAAACGCTTCCATAATTGTAGAGGCCGGAGAAACAAGCGGGTCTCATAGTCAGGGATGGGAAACACTTCGTCTTGGTAGACCATTATTTATCATCGACGACATAGTAAAAAATAAGAATCTGAAGTGGCCAAATAAAATGCTTGAGTATGGTGCCGAAATCATCTCTATAAAAGACACCAAACAGCTATCAGAAAACGTTCCCCCTCCCGGAACCAAGGTAGATATGAATGTTACTACCTTCGCTTGAATATGCGTCATATTTATCATACTCTGTCCGTGGGAATACAGATGTAGCAATCGAGTCGCAGGTGTGGAAGAACAATCTTAAAAACGATAAGATGGTGTCCAACCCGCCCGTCCTGATGTCAGAACGTGTCGCTAAAATGTTGAGAGACGAATTGGACAAATTGCCCTTTACAAGTTTCTTTGGCAAAGATGTATCACTTGTTCCAGTGGTAAGCAGTTCGCCCATGAAACATCCGGATACCTTATGGGTTCCTCAAAGACTTGTTAAAGCTTTCTCAATGCTTAATCTAGGAAAAGAACTCAACTGTCTTATTAGAACAAAAGCTGTTCCTAAATCGTCCATATCATTTAATGCTTCTAC
>CAYJRO010000001.1:12216-21198 GCA_964372425.1 uncultured archaeon | reverse complement strand
CCACCGTCCATAATAAGATTTGGTGGTATCGCCCTATAGGGTTTCTACAGAGCAGTATAATCCTCTGAATAACCCATATCTTTTAGTATTTGATTTATGATTTTAATTCTACCACCTTCCGAATAACCCATATATTTTAGTACTTGATTTATGATTTTAATTCTACCGCTTAATCTTTTGGCTTCTTTTTCGTCTGATGTGGCTGCTGGTTTACCATCATCCCAAACTACATAGCCTGGCATATTATGTCACTAATATTTTAGTGCATAGTAATCTTTAAGAGCCTTTCGGTGCCGTACAACCTCACAATATTTTCGTAAATTGTTCGTCACTTAAAAGTAGTTATCAGACCATAGCTTTAAATAATCGCAGTAGCAATAGTTAATTGGTGAGAGGATGACTGTGATATACGGCACTATAGAAGATTTTGCAAACAGGATGACGGAGCTTGGTCAGAAAGAGATACCTTTACGTCTTGTACCTTACGAAAGCGAAACTCCCATTCACTATGGAGCCGGGCAGGCCAATCCTGACTATAAAACCAAGTCGCAGGTCGCGGCCTCTTCGAAAAAAGAACAGGCTGGGGGATTGGAGGCAATAGGAATTGCAAAAAGGTTTTCACAGATGGGCTTCGAAGTAAAAATCAACGGCTCTACCATAGAATCTGTCGAAAAGCCCGCTTTAGCCAAGAGACTTGTCTATGTCCTCTAAGGCCGCAAGAACCTCGTCTATGTTGGCGCTCACGCTTATCACAGCATCGGAAGCCTCCTTTGCCGTGCTTATGACGCTTCCTGTGGTCGAAGGCTTGTCGACCGTCACGTCAAGTGGCTGTAGCAGTGACGCTCCTAAGAACGCACTTGTGGCTATCACTGCAATAACCAGTCCTATTATGACACTTCTGTTTAATATATAAAATCCTGTCAATCCTTTCATCTAATAACCACCCCTCAGAGGCAATCCTATCGGCTTGTTCAGCTCGGCTCTATCAGCTATCTCCAGCAGCCTCTCCTTGGCTGGTACGGTGCCGTAGATGGGATGATGCTTCGCCCACGCGACGCATTCCTCATAATTATCGTAACAGTACCTTGCACATTCCGGTATGGTCTGGCAGCCGCCCGGCCCTCCTTCTGATGGCGGGAACCTGGCCAATCCAAGGATGGCAGCCCCCCCGAACTCCCTCATCTTGTCTGCCATGTCGCCGGTGCAGTGAGGCAGCAGGTCTTCCGGACCGGAGATACCCAAAGCATAGTCGGGTATCCTGCATGTCATCTCCTTCGTATCAATAAGGCTGACCTTCAACCTCACTTTCAATAAACAATGCCCTCCGTCCAATCCGCTTATCTCGACAGCCAGCCCTTCTTCTCCGGACGGCCTGAAAGTGGCAGTCCTGCATACCCTGAATGCCTCTTCGAAGCAGGAATCATCGCTGCCGCAGTCCTTCCCATCACCGATATTAGTCACGTCCTCGCTTTTACTGAGCATCAGATAAAGAATATCCTTGAGTATTACTTCCTTTATGTACGCAATGTCCCTCTTCAGTTTAGTCAAGTCGTCTAGAGTCAATGTGTCCAGCCTGTCCCTAAGGTCGGTTTTTATGTCGTCTAGGTGCCTTATAGTCGTGTCAAGCATAGTCGAGACCCTTTTGTACTTCTCTGCGTCGGGCAATCCCGCAGACTCGTAATAAGCAACAACATAATCTATCTTGGACTTCATCTCCTTCAGAGCTATCTTAAGGTTCTCCAGCACCGTAGCTATCCTTAGAAGGACAGTCGTATCGGGCTTTTCCTTAGGAGGCTCCACCTGTATGTTCCTCACGTCACCCCTATGCACGCAGTTCACGAAGTTGATGCATCCTGATTCGCCATCCTTCTTGACTACCATCTCCCCGCCGACCTCTCTGCACTTATCGACAGCCACCTCTGGCACATCTTTTATGCAGTAGTTATCAGGCTGGCATCTTATGACCGGGCATCCGTTGTTAGAGAACTCCTTGTAGAATCTCCATCCTTTGGCCTCGCACATCCTTCTGGCTTCTTCTATTGTCTCCTCTTCCCTCCCAGCCGATATGCCTCCAGAACTGCAAGAACGCACGCACGCATCATAACCAGCACTGCCGCTGCCCCCATAAGTGTCCCTGCACTTGGCAACGCATGCTTCATACTGATCAGCCGACAGCCCCGCTCTTAAAGACGGACAGACATCCGGCCTTTCTCCGCATCTCGGTATCTTGCAGCCGCCCTCAAAGCCCACGAAATAAGGAAGACCCAATGTCTTGCACTTCTCTTCGGCTCTTGCAAACTCCTCTTCGGCCGGACATTGCGTATAGCCAAATAATGCCGGTGTCCTTTCCTCAGTCCTTCCGGAAAAATCGCAATAAGCAAACGGACATCCCGCCGGGTCTATTTTCTTCGTAACACTACCGCCGGTATCCAGGCATTTGTTGATCGCATCCATCGGCAGAGGCGGGCACTGCGGCAGTTCCCTGCATACGTAACTTGCTGTTCCGAACTCATCGACCTTTCTTTCACATCCGGACGACAGCCTAGTCTCGCACGGCTCGCAGAAGCATGTGTTTTCTTTCGAATAGCAGGGCTTGACAGTACCGTCTGCGCACTTGAACTCGCTGGGGCATTGTGTCCTGGACAGGCACTCCCATCCTACTACGCATCTGTTACTGTCGTATTTGGGTATAAGCTGCTGGCATCCTGTATGCTGCTCTGCCGTAGGCACGGGCTGTGTCGGACATGGTACCGGGCATTCCTTGCAATTGCAGACATTGTTATCCAGATAGCAAGGAACCTTGCTGCCATCCGCACAGGCCTTGTAGGAAGGGCAACCGACTGCAGCCTTTTGATAAGTGTATAGAGATTTGCTGAAGTAGTTGTTGTATTCGCTGGCCTCGTCAACCGAGTTAGTAGTGTCCGCATGCCCGGTTACAAGATAGTAGTCTTCCACCAACTCGGGGCATGTTCCGGCCGACAGATTGTAAGTCGCATGCGAATTTCCAGCCAATGCACCCACCCCCTGTTCTACCTGGCATAAGACATTGCTGTACCTGTCCGCCACGACGACCTTTACTGTGAATGCGGAAGCCTCCGAAGCGTAGAAGTTCTTGACAGTCATGGTGAAAGCCTCGAGCCTGGAACCGGCATACAAACCGGTCGGGCTCCAGCTCACATCGCCGACAACTAGGTCTGGCCTGAGTCCGGCGGCTGTGGTAGCCGGGCTGGCGGTGCTTGTCGGGCACGCCTCGCACTTGCACTGATTGTAATAAGAGTCATAATAGCACGATGCCCTGCTGCCGTCTGAGCATGTCTTTGGCTCGCATGTGGGCGCTGCTATTCCTGTGCTTGTCGGAGTCTGGGCAAAAACACTGCTAGTTACCAGCCCTATGATGACTGAAACAGCCAAAATCAGTGAAAGAACAGCCAATTTCATTAAAAAATATTTTGTGTATCAGTAGTTATAAAGATAGCGGTAAGCTCACTTGGTTAATTCCTGTTCTATTATCTGACGGAAAGTCTCGAATGGGTATGCGCCGTTCAAAACAATTCCGTTTATGAAGAAGGTAGGCGTTCCTCTTACCCCATAAGACCTGCCTTCTTTCAGGTCGCTTTGCACTTCCCCGGCCATCCTACCGGAATCAAGGCATTCATCAAACTGTATCGAATCAATCCCAAGCTCGGACGCCCATTTCTTGAAATTCTCTGTGCTGAGCTGCTCCTGGTTCTCGAACAGCTTGTCATGATACTCCCAGAACATGCCCTGTTCGTCCGCGCACTCAGCGGCTTCCGCCGCCTTTTGGGCATACTGATGGTTGCTTATAGGAAAATCCCTGTAGACCAGCCTGACCTTTCCTGTATCAATATACTCGCTTTGTATACTGGGTAGCGTGTCGAAGAAAAATCTAGCGCAGAACGGGCACTGGAAATCGCCAAACTCGATTATTGTGACTGGAGCATTGCCAGAGCCCTTCACAGGGTCGTCGTTCAAGCTTACCTGCAGCCTCTGGGGCTCTTTCTGTTGTCCAGCTTCAGGCAAGGTAGTCTGACTTGCAGTGTCAACCATTTCCCCTTGCCCGTTGTCCGTCAAGCTCAGGCCGTAAAATACTATAAATATCGAAACAAGCACCACTGGTGTCAATACCTTGATTAGCACAGACCTGTCTGGACCAGCCCTCTTTCGGTCTCCGACTTTCTTCATGATGGGATCGCTCTGGATAAAAGATTTTTGTACGGACTACCATTTAATTATTAGATTATATGGTCCTAGAACAGATATCAACACTGATTTTAACCGGTTGGCAGTTGTTCGTGAGCAAGCTGGATTTTTACAACCTCATATTGCCGCTCACCCTTTACACAATAGTGCTGTCTATTTACGGCATCTTCGTCTTCTACTTTTACAAGACTGTGTCCAAGAGGGACCTGTTCAACAGAAAAATTGCTAAAAAATTCGGCACGGTTGGCTATATGTTCAAGTATCTTGTCCTATTCCCAATATTCACTTTCCTCTGGTTCGGTATGCTTATGGCGCTGCTGTTCTTACTGGCCAACCCCTACAGCGTGCAGACAATATTGCTGATATCCATAGCTATAATAGCTACCATAAGAATAACCGCCTATTACAAGGAAGAGCTGTCCGGAGAACTGGCAAAGGTCTTCCCGCTTTCTCTTCTTGTTACCTTCATATCCAACCCAACTTCCTTCTCGTTCGAAACAGTCTACCAGAGGTTCCTGGAGCTTCCGACCTTCGCAGCCAGCCTTATGAACTACCTGCTGTTCATTTTTGTACTGGAGTTTTTCCTCAGGATATCCTTCAGCATAAAAAGGAAGGTTTATGAATTTAAGGGAGTCAAGATAGAGGACGAGGAAGCAGTTGTGTCTGAAGAAGAAAAATGATCACAAGAACTATTTTTTATCAGAAACCCTGGTTCTTTTGCCAAGCTTCTTTTTGTTTTTGCCCCAGTCCTCCTTGGACTTGCACTCGTGGTTTATGCACATCCTGAAAGGACGTCTGCCCTTCCTCCAGACCTGTATCATAGGCCACTTGCAGACTTCGCACTGCTTGTTCACGGAGGTTATCTGCCCGACAGCCGGCAGCGGGAATCCTGCTTGGCATGATGGCGTCCATTTCTTTTCCTTCCAGCCGTCCTTGCACTTGCTTTTCAAGCCTCCGCATATGCCGCACTTGCACTCGCAGGAGTCCTTTGTGAAGCCACAGTCTGTGCACTTGGAATAGTTGGAGCAGCCGGCGAACCTCTTCTTCGTGAACACAGAAAAAAACACCATCATCTGGCCCGTCTTGCAGTTCAGGCATGTACCAAGTTTCCTTTCATCCTCCCTGGACACCTGCAGGGCTTCCACCAAAAGCTTCCCGACATTTTTCTCGTTAGACCTGAACTCTTCCAGAATTTCAGTCAATGTCTTCTTTGCCTCTTCCAAGATTGCTTCTTTTTTCCTCTCGCCGCTGTATATCTGCTCCATCTCCTGCTCGAAATGTCTTGTGAGCTCCTCAGATAAAATGCTAGGTGCGTTTTCTTTCAATGCATTCACCACGGCTTCTCCTAGCTTGGTGACATGTATCGATTTTTCCATTATATACTTCCTGTCGTAAAGAGTCTGAAGTATCTCCGCCCTGGTGGCTTTCGTTCCAAGGTTCCTGTTTTCCAGTTCCTTCAGTATGCTTCCCTGAGAATATCTGCCGGGCGGTTCTGTCTGTTTTGACAACTGCTCCAGTTTGGCAGCTTTTACCCTGTCGCCTATTTTCATCCCCGGCAGTCTCTGCTCCTCCAGGCTCGTATAAGGAAAATATACCTCAGTCCATCCAGGCTTCAGTGTCTTCTTGCCAACAAGCATGAACTTGTGGCCGTTGATGTCAAGCTCTACAGTGTTGCTTTCTCTAATAGCATCCTCTGCGAAAACGGCCAGAGTCCTTCTTGCAACCAAGTCATAAATCTTTTTCTGCCACGCGCTTAGCTTCTTCAAGTCTGGCGTTTCGTGCGTCGCATACACGCTTGGATGTGCCGGGTCGTTTTTCTCTCCCTCTGCGGGCGCGAGCTTGCCTTTTTTCAGTAATGCCTCTGCGAACTTCCTGTACTGTGCCATGTTCGCCAGAGCTTTCAATATCTTCTCATATCCGACAGACAGCGGCAGCTTCTGGGAGGACGATCTGGGGTAGGATATGTAGCCTGCCTGGTAAAGGCCCTCTGCTATGCTCAGGGTCTGCGTTGGTGAAAGCTTGAACTGGTTGTATGACTCTGACTGGAGGTCGGTCGTGTTGAAAGGTATTGGGGGCGATTCCCTGTATTCCCTTTTCTTGATGTTGCTGACAACAGCTTCCCCATCTTTGCAGTCATCCAAGACCTTGTCGGCCGCGTCCTTTTCCCATATTTTGGTTTTCTCATAATTTGCCACGAACTTGCTGCCCTCTATCTCAAAGCGCAGTTCCACTTGCCAGTATGGGGTGGGCTTGAATTTCCTGATTTCCAACTCCCTTTCCATAAGCATGGCCAGCGTCGGCGACTGCACTCTTCCAGATGACAGGATAGCAAACCCCCCCCTCCCGCTGTTTTTCAGAGCAATAGTGAGGGCCCTTGTCATGTTGAAACCCCAAAGGGCATCCAGAAAATGTCTTGTCAGTCCAGCCTCCACCTGTGGGAAATCCAGTTCTTTCGACATGTTGGAATAAGAATCCACAAGCTCATCCTTGGTAAGTGTGGAGAATTTCATCCTGCCGGCTTTTTCCACGCCTGCAAGGAACCTCAGCACATTGTAGCCTATCACAGACCCTTCCGTATCATAATCCGTAGCAACAATGAACTCGCCACCCATTCTTATCATCCTTTTCACGACATCGAAGTACTTCTTGGAGAACTCAGCGCTCTTCTTGACCTCGAAGCTGGGTTTCCATTCGAAATCGAATATTGGATATGTCCATCCCCTGCCTTTTTTTGCCGGTATTAGATTGAACAGGTGGCCCACGGCGCAGATGACCATGTGATTCTTGCCGTTCCTCTCGAACTCGTAATAGTTGACTCCCCGGTCGCTGGTATGCTTCCTCAGGCTTTTGTTTTCGGCCAGCGCCTCAGCTATCCTTTTGGACGCGTCCGGTTTTTCAGTGATCAGGACTAATGTCATCAAACCACACGACTAGTTACAGTATATATAGGAGACTGCGGTTTTAAAAAAGCTTATTCCAGCACGATGGGCTTCAGGCTTGATGACCTGTGTACAGACTTTTCCAAATTACCCAGCCTCTCCTGTATCTCTAGTACGCTCTCCATCAGGTGCCTAAGCTGGTCGTCCGCCTTGACGGCTGGGCTTTCTATGCCCTGCAGCCTCTGGTCGAAGTAATTGGTAATCTCATTAAGCCTGTTGTCCAAGACTGTGGTTGTCTCGTGGAACCTAGCTTCCAGGCTCCTTACAAAATTCACGGCCTCGTTCACCCTGTTGTTCACATCACTGTAGAACTTGTTCAATGTGGAGGTCTGCTTTGCTACTTCTGCTTCAAGTTCATTGAGGTTTTCTATCCTCTTGACGGCACTCTCCACTTCCCGCCTGCTTTTGTCTGCGACCTCGGTAACAGTTTCAACGGCTCCCGACACCCTCTCGCTTATGGTCTTGTTGAACTCCTTCTTGGAACTGTCCAGATCCTCGGATATCTTGTCGAAGAAAGAGAATGATTTCTGCAGGAAGGAGTTTATGTCCTTCATCTTGTCATTGAGTGTGTCCTTCAGCGCGAGCAGGCTTGCCTGCAGGTCTGAAAAATTGGAATACTTGTTGTTAAAGTCTGTTATCTTCTCGGAGACATTCCTCACTTCGCCGCCCAGCTTTTCCTCCAGCCTCACTGCATCTTCCTCCAGCTTTTCCTCTAGCATCTTAGACTTGTCATCCAGAAGCTTGGAGTCCTGTTCCCACTGCTTGTTCAACGAGCCCATGTTTTCCTTTATCCTTTCCATGTCCTCTCCTATCCTGTCCTCGAACTGCTTGAACTTGTCCTTCAGCTGCTTCGACCTTTCGTCCAGAAGCAATGATTTTTCCTCAAGCTGCCTGTACATGGAAGACAGGTTTCCTGTCAGCTTGTCGGACTCGCTCACCATGTCCGCTTTCAAATCCCTGGTCCTCTCTTCCAACCTATTTTCCAGCATGCCAGTTTTTTCATCCAGCCGTGATGACTTTTCGTCCAAAAGCCTGGACTTGTCGTCAAGTAGCGAAGACGTTTCCTCCAGCCTCCTGTTCATAGAAGACATCTTTTCCAGCAGCTCGTTGGAATCCATTTCGAGCTTCCTTAGTTCTTCGGCTCTCTCAAAAACATCCTTCTTGATGGCGTCTAGGTTGCCCATCTTTTCGATGCTGCCGATTATCATATCAGGTATGTTTTGAATGGCTGACCTGAACTCGCTTATCTCATTTGAAAAACCGGAAATTCCCGCCAAATATTTATCAAGCTGCGTTTCGGTATCTTTTTTGAACCCCATGAACTTTCCAAGGACGCCTGACTTCTCCTCGCTCTCTATTATCATGTCGGGTATGCTGTCCATCACGGTCCTTAATTCCTCCAGCTGCCCCGAGAACTGCCCGACGCTCTTCTCCATCGCATCTATCTTGCCAAGGTTGGCAGACCACTCCCCCTTCACAGAATCAAGCTCCCTCTTGACGTTTTTCATCTTCTCGATCCCTTCTATCTTGTCGACACCCTCGACTATCATGTTTGGAAGCCCTTCTATGATGGCCTTGAATTCGTCCAGCTGGCTGTATAACTGTGCTACAGACTTTTCCGCCGCATCAATCCTACCCAAGTTGGCATTCCAGTCGCTCATCATCTTTTCCAGATCATTCTTTATTCCGGATATCCTAGAGGCGGCTCCCGACTTGCTTACGCTATCTGCAATTATGTCTGGCACGCTAGCCATGACGTTCTTGAACTCCTCCAGCTGCCCCGAGAACTGCCCGACGCTCTTCTCCATCGCATCTATCTTGC
>CAYJRO010000001.1:0-12116 GCA_964372425.1 uncultured archaeon | reverse complement strand
CAAGGTTGGCAGACCATTCCCCCCCGAGCTTTTCCATATCAGACGCAGCTTTCTGTGATATGTCTCCCATGTTTTTCTTCAATTCATCCAAGCCGTCCTTTAGGTTCCTTATGTCTTTCAATTCAGGAAGATTCCTGACGCTCTCCTCCAGACCGGCAAGCTTCGGTATAACGCTTTCGACTTTTGAAAGCCTTCCCTGGATGTTCGACAGCAGGTCGGGCACGTTCTCTATTGTGCGGTGCATATCTGCAAGATTTTTCTTCAACCCTCTGACGTCCTTGATTTCCTGCATGTTTCTGATGTTCTGTTCCAACGATTCCATGTTGTGGAGGGCGGATTCCAGGCTAGCTATCCTGCTTTCGAAGCCCGGAAGATATTCGGAAAAATATGTTATGTTTTGATGGAGGGTATCAAGGCCTGTCCTGATGTCTACCAGGTCTTTGGCATCGGCCAGCTTGCTCAGGCTCTTCTCCACGTCCTCTACCCTCGACCTCAGAATGCCCACATCCCCTATCTCGGGCATCCTCCTTACAAGTTCCGGCATGCCGTCTATGCTCTTCTCTATATTGTCCAAAAATACTTTCAGCTCCCCGACCAGCTTCAGTTCCGGTATTTCCACTATGCTTCTTCGGACTTCCTCCTTGGTCTTTTCCAACGCGCCGCCCAATTTTTCAGACAGTTCTTGAATAGCATGATTGATTGCTTCCAAGTTTATCGAGCCGACTTTTTCTGTCACTCCCTGGAGGCCATGCTTCAGTACATCCACCTCTTCCTTCAACGCATTGACCTCTTTGGTTTCTGCCAGCTCGGAAACCTCTTCTTCTATGCCCTTCAGGCTGTATTTGAGGCTTTCAAAATCTCCCAACTTGTCTTTAAGCTCGGAAATGTCCTTCATGCTGACGGCTCCGGCAAGCTTGGCCTTCATCTCCTCCAGCACAGACAAGGAATTCTCGACGTTCGCAATCTTTTCTTCGAATGCCGACAGCTTCTGCTCCAGCCCCACTATTGATTCCGGTATAGCGGCATTAGACTCCCAGAGCTTCTTTATTTCCAGCATCCCGGCCTGGTCCACCATCATGAGGTCTTCTATCTCTTCTAGCTTGTTGTGAAGGTCCTGCGGAATGGAGTCCTTGAAGGATACAAAACTGTTTTCCAATTCCTGCATCTTGGCCTTGACGCCTCCTATCTCCTTTATCTCGGCCAGAAGCTGCACGCTTTTTTCAAGCTCCGATTTTACAGTGCTCAGTTCCCCGTCGGTCTTGGCAGACATGGACTGGATGTTTTGCTGAAGCTCGTCCACCTTGCCCCTGAGCTCTCTCAAATCCTTGTATTCTACAAGGTTTTCCGTGTAGGCCTTCAATTGTTCCATCCTGCTTTTCAAATCACTGAAATCCCTCAAAGGCTGTACGTTTTTGATTTCCTGTTCAAGGACATCTATCTTGGCGCTCCACTCCTCTTTTATTGCATCGAACTCCTTTCTCATATTAGCCATGGTCTGCGACTTGCCTATATCCTCTGCTACCAGATTTGGTATGCCATCTACAATAGCCTTAAACTCGGTCAACTGCCCAGAAAGCTGGTTCAATGCCTTCTCAGACGCATCTATCCTGTTTACATTGGCATAAATATCAGCAACCGTATTGCTAATTTCTTTTTTCATGTTTGCTATTCTAGATACAACTTCGGCTTTTACACTTTCCGCCACAAGACCTTGCATGCTGTTCATAGCTGTCTTGAAATCTTCCAGCTGGGCAGATAATCGGCCAACAGCCTTCTCGACAGTGTCTACCCTGCCGACATTAGCATACAAATCTCCGACTATTTTACTCAATTCCTTTTTCACGCTTGCTATTCTGGATACAACTTCTGTTCTTGCAGTCTCCCCGATAATATTTTGCATGTTAGTGACTGTGGTTTTAAACTCCTCCAACGCCCTTTCAACATGCTTTGTTTTATTCACGTTTGCATCCCAGCCGCTCCTAGTGATTTCCAAGTCCGATTCTGTCTTGGAAATAGCCTTTTCCAGCCAAGACAGCCTGTTTTCTATGTTTGATAGTAGATCGGGTAAATACTCCAAAGTCCTGTAAAGATCAGCCAAGCTGGCTTTCAAATTGCCCAGGTCTCCTAGGCCACCTAGGTCCTGCGTCTTGCCCTGTATGTTCTTTATCCTAGATTCTAGCTCGTTTAGCTTGTTTTCCAAATTTTCCGGACCTTCTGCCAAGAATACACCCGTAATTAAATTTTACACTTTTGTCATATTATCTTTTCAACCTTCAGGCATGCAAGCCATCCGGTCAGTATAGTGCCTATCAGCAGATAGCGCCAGAGGAAGAGGTGTATCAAGTCAAAGTTGGAGAAGCCATAGTCGATAGAAAGGGTTATTGTAGTAACGACCCTGGCGAGGTTTATAAGGAAGACGGAAGGTATCAATACTGTGGTATAAAGCAGTTTTTTCCTGAAATTTATCAGTGGGGTGGCGGCGACCAGCGCGAATATGGCATACATGCTCTTCCATCCCGTGGAATCCCAGGATATATCGACTGTTCTCAAGGTGTCCCCGTCCAGCAGGGATATGCTGTGGCCGTCCAGATTGTTATCGTAGCCGAATATTTTCATTATACCGTTCGATAAAAGTGCTACTGAATCCTGAAGCTGAGTGAAAGAGGCGTCGAAGTACATGATCATGTACATGGGGATGGACAGTATGTTGAACATCAAAAGGAACTTCAGTATCAGCATCAGGCTACTGTCGGTCTTCTTCTTGGTAGCCGCTTTCCTACTAGACTTTCTTCTCTTTTTCATCCTTTATCCTAATTATTATTTCCTTTATGTTATAACTTTTGCTTTTAAACGGTTCTAGCACGACACGGATAATCGGTACTTTCTGTAAAACACCGTTACTTGAAGACTATCCTGACCGCCATGTCCACGTCCTCCCGCTTTACGGTCACCCTGTTTGCATGGTGGCATGCCGCGACGGACTGGATGGCAAGCTTGTTGGCGATGTCAAGAAAAGCGGATCTCAGCTCCTTGCTTGCCGAGTCGGAAACCCTCTCCACGCCCGCGCCCTTGGCAATCTTCTCAAAAGGAAGCAACGGGAACTTTTTCTCCATGATTAATAATTGCAGATGCTGGTTTAAATCTCTAGCCTATGTAGCTCACGGTAGTGTCATCGCCAGCCAGCTCCTTCTTCTTGAGAGTCTTCCTTCTCTCCTCGAACTTCCTGTAGTAGTCTATTACTTCCTTGCTGAGGCTGGGTATAGTCTTTTCCAGGGCCCTGTTGAAGTGCTTCATCCTCACTTCCTTTGCTTTTGAATCCTCCCTCATGGCGTTCAGAGCCGCTTCGCGTGCGAGCGATTCCAAGTCGGCTCCCGAGAAACCGTCAGTCTTCTTCACAAGCTCGTTCAGGCTGACATCCTTGGACAGGGGCATGTTCTTTGTGTGCACCTTCAGTATTGCAAGCCTTGACTTGTCGTCGGGCGGGGGTATCATAACGAACCTGTCTATCCTTCCTGGCCTCAATAAGGCCGAATCTATCAAGTCCGGGCGGTTAGTAGCTGCTACAATAACCACACCCCTCAGTTCCTCTATTCCAGATATCTCTGCCAGAAGCTGTGAGACGATTGTCTCTGTCACATGGCTTCCGCTGTAGGCTCCTCTTCTTGGGGCAAGCGAATCTAACTCGTCCAAAAAAATTATGGATGGGGCTACCTGCTTTGCTTTCCTGAATATCTCCCTCAGTTTGCGTTCGCTCTCACCGACCCACATGCTCAATACTTCCGGACCCTTTATCGAGATGAAGTTCACCCCACTCTCGCTTGCCACAGCCTTGGCCAGCATCGTCTTGCCACAGCCAGGAGGACCATACAGCAGTATCCCTTTGGGTGGCTGGATGCCAAGCTTCTTGAACTCCTCGGGATTTTTCAAAGGCCATTCTATCATCTCCTTCAGCTGGCTCTTCACTTCTTCCAATCCCCCGACATCCTCCCAGCTCACATTGGGGATTTCCACCAATATTTCCCGCATTGCAGAGGGCTCCACCATCCTGATAGCGGTCTCGAAGTCGAACTTGGTGACTACAAGCCTTTCCAGTATGTCTTTTGGCAGGGCATCCTCATCCTTCCATTTTATGTCAGGTAGCACCCTTCGAAGCGTTGACATTGCAGCTTCCTTGCACACAGCCATGATATCAGATCCGACGTACCCATGAGTCCTTTCAGCAAGGCTTTTCAGGCTGACGTCCTTTTCCAATGGCATGTTCCTAGTATGGATCTTGAAAATTTCCAATCTTCCTTCCGCATCCGGCACGGGAAACTCTATCTCCCTGTCAAACCTCCCAGCGCGCCTCAGGGCTTGGTCTAGGCTGTTCGGCCTGTTAGTGGCAGCTATAACAATGACCTTTCCGCGGGATTTTAAGCCGTCTAGCTGGGTCAGCAGCTGGCTAACCACCCTCCTTTCCACTTCGCCTGTTACCTCCTCCCGCTTGGGGGCTATGGCATCGATCTCGTCCATGAAAATTATAGAAGGCGCGCCTTTCTCCGCCTCTTCAAATATCCTCCTCACGTTTGCCTCAGATTCTCCGTAAAATTTGCTCATCAGCTCCGGACCAGAGATTGAGATGAAATTGGCTCCGCTCTCATTCGCGACAGCTCTTGCAAGCAGGGTCTTTCCTGTTCCTGGCGGCCCATATAACAAGACTCCTTTTGGCGCGTCAACACCCAGCCTTTCGAACAGCTCGGGATGCCTCAGGGGCAGCTCTATCATCTCCCTTACCTTTTCCACTATCGGTTTTATACCGCCCACGTCCTCATATGTTACAGACGGCACTGCCTTTTCCTCCAGTTTCATGGATTCAGGCAATTGCGGCAGTATCTCCAGTTCTGTCATCTCACCTATCCTGACTATTCCTGAGGGGTCGCAGCTTGTCACTACGAATCTCGTCTCGGATGGCATTGGCATAAACACTTCCGGGAAGAAGTCTTCCATGTTGAAAGGAAAGTCCTCGAAGATGCTGCCCCTTCTCTTTACTACAGGCGACGGTATGATTATGTCTCCCTTGGCGACAGACCTCATGAAGATGTTCTGCTTGAAAAGATTGGGGTCTAGCCTTACTATCAGTCCTTTCTCCGCGGGAGCAAGCGTCACTTTTCTAGCTTCCTTCACTTCAGCTCTCTTTATCTTAACAGTCTCTCCGACACCAGAGCCCGCGTTCCTTCCTGTTATTCCGTCCATCCTTATAAGGTTCAATCCGACGTCTGCAGGATAGGAGCGCACGGCTATCGCCCCGGTGACGCGTGTGCCGTCTATCTCCACAATATCACCTTCCTTGACTTGTATCTTCTTCATCATATTCGAGTCTAGCCTGACTATTCCTCTTCCAGCTTCCTCGCGGTTGGTGAGCTCTCCTACTTTCAGCTTCACTCCGTTCTCATTGTCGTCCTCCTTCTTGCCGCCTAGCAATGACATGTCAGATCACTCCTCAAACTCCTCGAAGACCTCTTCAATCTCGTCATCCATCATGACTTTGAAGGTTTTCCATATAATCTTATTGCTCCATTGTTCAAAAAAGCTTACCACCTTGTTGAAATCGGCGTCCGGAACTATGAATGAGCTCTGACCGACCTTCATGTGTGGCATATCATCAAGCAAACCCTCCCTGTGGTAAACGTATGTCTTCTTCTCGGCAGGTATCCTCTGCTCCCAGCCGTACAGAGCCTTGAAGAACCTGCTTCTTTCTACAGCACCGCATTTGTCGCATCTTACGCTGAAACTGACAAGTGTGGCTCTCTTCTCTCTCATATTTAGTAATAATTGAGACTAAAGTATTTAAAGATTTCGGTTGGAACAGTAGTACAATTTTCACCGAATGCTTATATGTCACAATTCTTTGTATGAGCAAGACTGTAATTTTGATTTTCTCATATTCATCCCAGCAGCATCTTTGCGCCGTCGTAGACGAACTTCAAGCTCACAGCAGCTATGGCGACAAGCACGTATTTTCTGAAAACATCTTGAGGTATTTTATCTACGATTTTCCTGCCGACATATGATCCAGAAATGGCTATGATGAAAAACAGGGGTATGTGATAGTAGAATCCTGGCTCAAGAAATCCGCTTCCGAAATATAGCGGTATCCTTGTCATGTCCACGGCAAGTGCTATAGAAGCCGCGGTGGCTATGTAGACGCCCTTTTTAAGGTTGAATGCCGTGAGGAAAGCTCCCCGCAGCGCGCCTCCGGTGCCTATGAGGCCCGCCAAGAATCCCGACAGCCCACCTCCGATGATGGCATTCTTATTCGAAGGATTGAACCTGAAGCCGGGTCTTACAATAGAGTCGGCAGAGAAGACTAGCAAAAATATGCCTAGAATTATCTTCAATATGTCTTGCGGCGCGTAATTTACCAGCAAGGCGCCAGTTGCGGCCAGTATGATGCTGGGAACGCCGAACAGCAGAATCAGTCTTTTGTCCAGGCCGTGCCTGAAAAATGTTATCCTACCGATATTCCCAAAGATGTGTAAAAAGGCCACTAGAACCAATGCTGTCCTGAAGTCGACGAAGAACAGAGCCAGAGGCAGAAAGATGGTAGACGAGCCGAAACCCGCGGCCGTTCCCACCACTTCTGCAAAGAATGCCGACACGAAGAACAGCAACTCTGACATATACAACCTGTATTAAATTTATCTCCCCAATGGAAATTATTTGTATGAAAAACTTCATTTTCCTTGCTTTTGTTTCTGCGGTCATTGTGATATCCGGGTGCACAAGCCTTCAGGAAGACAACCAGCCTCTGGAAAAAACAGGCGACGCCGAATCGAATGCACATGAAGGACTGCCAGAAGATAATTTCCAGGACGGTGGCGACTACAAAGAAGATATCTACAGGATGAGACAAAGTGACGGATGCCAAGGCAAAGGCTATGTGAACTTCACCTCGCCTCCCAGAAAGCTGGAGGACATCGAAATCATACAGCCCATAGGTCTGATGATAGGAAACCACGTCACGCCAGTCGACCACGGCTACTACTATCCCCCCGGTTGGAAATGGCCGGACGACCCCAAGGACTTTAAGGACGTGTTTTCTCCAGCGGACGGGATTATAACAGAAATCAGCCTGGTGGGCAATGTCAAGGGCGACTATAGGATGATAATACATCACACGTGCGACTTTTACACCATTTACATACACCTGAAGGGGCTCTCCGGGAAGATAATGGATGAGGCAGGCGAAGTGACAAGGAACATAAATCCGCAGATAGAGGTGTCGGCAGGCGAGCTCATAGGAATGGCCAACTCTTTCGATTTCAGCGTCCATTATGACAGAATAGTCCTGAAGGGGTTCATAACGCCGGAGCTTTACGAGGGAGAGCCGTGGAAGATACATACAGTCGATATGTTCGATTATTTTGTGGAGCCCATAAGGAGCCAGTTGCTTTCCAAGAATCTCAGGCAAGTACAGCCGAGGGGAGGAAAGATAGACTTTGACATAGACGGCAGGCTTGTCGGCAACTGGTTTGTGGAAAACACAAACGGTTATTCGGGGAGGTACGGCCTAGGGCCAGACTATTGGGAGACTCATCTTTCTTTTGCATACAATGCAATTGACCCATCGCTCGTCACGGTGTCGATAGGTGACTTCAAAGGGGGGCCGAAGCAGTTTGCCGTCAAGGGTAACTCTCCAGATCCTGCGGATGTCAGCGTATCAAGCGGCATTGTGATATAAGAACTTGTGAACCAAGATTATGTACATTCTTCAGGGACTCTGTGGGACAGGAAGAGCTATGCAAGTGATTTGAAAGCCGTAGGAACTGATTACAGCATGGGTATCGTGCTTGTGCGGATGCTTGAAAACAGGAAAATAAAGTTCGAAGTGTTTCTGGATAAAAATGCTGGAGATGTAAGCGAGTTTACGAGCAGCGCAGTAGTTTATGAGAGATAAGACCATAAGATGAAAACAGTGTGACTTGTTCTTACACACAAACCGGATACATTTAAATATATAGGACGTCCTATATTTAATTATGACAGAGAAGACCGAAGGAATGCCGAAATCTATAAATTATTTCAGGAAGATGTACGATGAGGCCTCAGACTACCAGCAGCAGTTCGAACTTATAAAGGAAGGTGTTGAGCACGCCACAGGCAGGAGGCGGTCCGGGCTTATGCTGGGATTGATGGACCTGGGAGTTCCGGCCAACGGCTTCATAGGCGCTTTCCATCAGGTGGGCAGCAACGCGATAATAATGAACAGGACGCCCCTCAGGATGATTGAAGCTACCAAGCCCGAGCTATTGAAACCATATGTATTCCACGTCCTGATGCACGAATACCTGCATGCGTTGGGTTTCCTTAGCGAAAGGAGCACTAGGCTGCTGACGTACAGGATAAGCCTCAAGCTCTTCGGAGAAGACCACCCCGCCACAAGCATGAGCACCGATTTCGACGGGCTGTTCCCCGGAATAGTCTTCCCGCTGCCCGGCTTCCGGCCGCCCAGAAGCACGCCCATAGAGATAATACCCGACTTTGAGCCCGCCAGCTACATAGGATGAAGGTCTTACTGATTTTTCTAAAGCAAAACAAAATATAATTATGGACATAGAGCAGGAGAGAATAGCAATAATACAGACTATAAACCAGATAAGAACAGAGCTGGGAATGGAACCCTACTCTGACGAGTCGCTGGGTCAGCTGGACAATGACCGTCTGAAAGCACTCTACCACCAGCACATGGAAGCCAATGAAAAGCGCAGTCAGGCTTTGAAGGAAGCAAAGCCCCAAAGCAGGCTCAACATGAAACTCTTTCTGGTCGGCTTGGTTCCCATAATCGCCGTGTTTTCCATCCTGTTTTACATGCAGCTTGCCCAGCCAGAGCCCGCATTCAAAAAAAATGTGCCTGCGATACCTGACCAGGAATTCTTCTTCAATTTCGCCCACACGGACGGCCAGGATGCGGTGTTCTCGCTGTCCAACAACGGAAAATCAGACATCGCATCGTTCGATGTTTCTGTGGACGGCAGCCAAATATCCCACAACATAACATCCGGACAGCTGCCGCTGAAGACCGGAGAAAACCTCTATTTCAAGGTTTCTGGAATATGCGACGGCGCAGGCTATTCGGTAGAAGTGTATTCCGGCGGTCTGATAAAAGGCGTAACCTTGACGACAGAATGTTCTATGGGTTCTTTGCCAGGTCAGTAGGACCAGAGTTGAAAACAATATTCGTCAGACGGTCGTCGGTTTCACAAGGCACTGGGAAGCGCTGCAAAGTTTTATAGTGTGCGTGCCTTGTGAGGGGGGATTTGACGGTACCAATTGCACAGCCGAGACCTGTTTCGGCGCTATTGGGGTGAAACCGAAGCAGTTGTAAAGATCGGTTATCTCCTGGGGCGTAAGGACGCGGTTGTATATTCTGACATCGTCTATAGCCGCGTTCAGGTGCGGGTTGACGCCAGACGGCTTGGCGCCAGATATGAAAGTAGTGTAATAATTGAAGCTGCCCGATGGTGCGTACTGTCCTGTACCCGCCGCCACTTCTTGCCCGTCTACATAGAACCTTTCCTCGCCTGCGCCAGTCGGAGTGTATGTGATAGCCAGAAAATGCCAGGCATTGGTCGCAGTTATGTAGCTGAGAGGTACGTTTCCGTTTACGTTCCATATCCATCCGTATACTGTCGTGCCTGCCATGCTCAGGAATGGCATGTTCCAGCATCCTCCCGGTTGGCAGCTGGTTATGCCTACAATGGGGCCGTTTCCGGATGCCGTGACGTAAGCCCAAGCTACCGCACTCAGAGGGTTGTTGCCTCCATAATAACTTCCGACAGGCGCGTTCAAATAATTGTTCACACCATCAGGCTTTGAAGAGTAGCCGGACTTGCCCAGTGTCCAGTCGGTGCTGTTCGGGAAGGTGGCCGTGTTGCCGCTTCCGCTGATGTCATCACTGGTCGTGTTGTACAGCTGCCTTATCTCGCTCTGGCTCAAAGCCCTGTTGTAGATGCGCATGTCGTCAAGCCTTCCCCATGTCTGCCCGCCGCAACAGCTGCCTATCCAGTCTACCGCGCTTGGAGATTTGTAGGTGGAGGTGCCTACCAATGCGCCATCAATGTAGAAAGTAGTAGTGGAACCGCTACCGACTGCTGCAAGATGATGCCACCCAGGCGCAAGGACATCAACATCGTAACCGCTGCTGTGGAATCCGGTGCCGCCGGCATTGTCATAGACGCCCAGCATGCCATTTCCATCGACAAGTACCTGATGGTCATTTACAGCGGACCTTGTAAGCGTCCTCCACCAGCCCGGACTGGCAGGCAAAGGAAAGAGCGACCAGACAGAGATCGTGTATGGCGTGGCCATAGGAACGCCGCTAGAAAGAGTCATTATGCTCGATGCGGCAGCGAAATTAACGCCTGTCCTGTACTTGCCTTCCACCCAGCTTACGCTGCTGAGGCTTCCAGTGTAGCTTCCGCTGCTGTCCGAAGCAATAGTTCCAGACCCTTCGTTGAACTTCCAATGGGCCACCATGCCTGTTATGTTTCCCTCGTCGAACTTCCAATAGCCTGTAAGACCGCTTGAAAGGCTGCAGCCAAAGCCGTTAGTTATCAGTACCGGCTGGTCGTCGATGAAGCCGTTCATGCTGCTTATATCTTTTGTTCCGATGTTCTTCACATACACAGTAGTGCCTACGGCCTCTATTATGTTGAAGCTCTCGCTGGTCAGGCCAGAAATGTTTGATTGCATGAAAACGTAGCCCGTGCCGGCTATGCCGACTGTTATCATAAGCACCAGAATAGTGGATATGGTCTGGGAGACCCCCTTGGAACCCATAAATAATATCTTTATCGCATGCTGTAAAATAAGCATGCGGCAAGCACCAGATGCCGCTGACTTGCCATGCTATAGGAACATCCCAAAAACGCCATCCTTTATTTTCCAGGATTCGAAATTATATTCAAGATGAAGATGAGACTGGTCATTATTATCGCCTTGTTGCTAGTCCTTTTGCCAAGCATATCCTACAGCCAGCAGTACGCAGATTACTTGGAACAGTGGGGTGATTCTGCCGTAGCCAGCAGCCAATTGTCAACAACAGACAACAGCGCCACGCAGGCGGCCGGCCCCCCGAACACTTTAGATTGCGACAATGCCCTTACTACTGCCTGGCAGCCGTCGGGCGCAGACATGGGCGTGCAGTGGATACAGCTGACTTATGCTTCTTTCGTCTACGCTACAGGCATAGATGTTTACGAGACATACAGTCCGGGATATGTCACAAGAATAGAATTAATAGACGCGGCAGGAAAAAATTACACTGTATGGCAGGGCAATGATACCACAACCGCTTGCCCAGGAACCCTTTCTGTAAGTTTTTCCACAACCTCTTATCAGGCGCGCAGCGTGAAGATATACATCGACACCAACAAAAATATAGGTAACGAAGAGCACATGGACGCTGTAAGACTTAAGGGATACAGAACTTTAGCATCCTCGCCGGCAGCCAACGCGACAACAGTAGCGCCGTCCTTCTCCAGCTTCCAAACATCGCCGGCAATAACAAAGCGCCTGCAAACAGTCTCCATCAACCTTACTATCTTGGACGACAAAGGGATAAGCAAAGAGACAGCCATAATCCAATTGCTCTCGCCATCCAAGAAAAGCTACTCTGCCAGGCCGACCATGGTTTCAGGCGATGCGAGATCTGGTTTGTATGAAACAAATTGGACTGTTCCCAAGGAAGCCGAGCAAGGCTTGTATGATGTATTCCTGTTCGTTTGCGACATAGAGAACAACTGCCCCACGCTGAAAGTAGGAAACTTCACCGTCAACAGCACGCTTGTCTTTTCAGGATTGGAAGTGAAGGACGAATACAAGAAGACCGATGAGATAGTCTTGCAAGGCACGCTGACAGACGCTTTCGGCAATTCTGTGGCAAACGCCAACCTCACACTTTCCATATTTTCCGGTGATACGGCCTACAATTTAAAAAATAAGACCGATGAAGGCGGAAAGTTCTTCCTGAAGCAGAGGACGACCCTGTTGGATCCCGCAGGCGACTGGAAACTGCTGCTGAAAGCTACGGATGCTGACAGCAATAGCGGTGAATACATGAAGGACTTCAAGCTAGC